>JAIPFG010000045.1 GCA_021736745.1 Pseudomonadales bacterium | reverse complement strand
GACCTGAATAATAGCCAAACAAGAGGCGGGACTATCACGACAGATATAGTGGCATTAGGCTCCGCGTTTGCTGATTACACGGCCATTCAAGGCGGAAATGCTGGCGCGGCTATCGGTTCGGCTGCAAATGCCGCAGGATTAACAGTTACTTTTATTGACACCGCAGCTGCAATTACGCAATTTTTTATAGACTTGGCTGCCGGCACAATCAATCCGAAAATACTTTGGATTGCCGGAACGGGTGCCGCTAATGATTTGGATTCGACAGAAGGTGCTGCGCTCACAGCAAACGCCGCCGCAATCAATGCCTTCGGAGCATCCGGTGGCGGCATTATGGCTCACGGCAGTGGTAACGACGCATTTGGTTGGTTAGGCACTTTGTTGCCGGGTATTGATTACACCGGGGGTTGTAGTTCAGGCGGGGCAACCTTGACCGCTGCGGGCCAAGCGGCATTCCCAGGCCTGTCTAACAGTGACATTGATAGTAACGCGGGTCCCTGTCATAACACGTTCAGTGGTAACTTGGGTGGCCTAACCATCCTGGCCAGAGATGGTTTACAAAGAGCCCTGATCATCGGTGGTGGTACTGGCACAGTTATTCAGTGTGGCCAGCCAGGCCAACCCCCCTGTCCGACTGTCCCAACACCAGGCACCATGCCTCTGTTGGGCCTCGGATTACTTGGTTTGATCGCTGGCTTACGCCGTCGCAAGTTACACTAAAAACGCAACATCTCAACAAAAAAAATGGCTCCTGATCAGGAGCCATTTTTTATTCTAAAACACATTTTGCTCAGTTGTATCCTTAACCTTTCCCCTAAAAGTTAAAATACGTGAATCAAGCGAATCCTACTTATGGGTCATACTCCACACCTACGCCGCCAAGCCCACAATACCCACCTATATTTTTTGCCAAGTATTGCTGGTGGTAATTTTCAGCATAGTAAAAGTTACCCGCCGGTTTAATGTCTGTCGTTATTTCTCCATGGCCCACCTCAAAAAGGTTTTTTTGATAAGCTTTTTCTGAGGCAAGGGCTAATGCCTGCTGTTGTGGCGAATGGGTATAAATAGCCGAGCGGTATTGCGTACCAACATCATTACCCTGTCGCATACCCTCAGTCGGGTTGTGCGACTCCCAGAATATTTTCAGCAGTTGGTCAAAACTAATCAACCTGGGATCAAACACCACTAACACGACTTCGGCATGACCGGTTTGCCCTGAACACACCTCTTCATAAGTTGGGTTTGGCGTATATCCGCCGGAATAACCAACCGCTGTGGTGTAAACACCCGGGGTTTGCCAGAATCTCCTTTCGGCACCCCAAAAACAGCCGAGTCCGAATTGCACCTGTTCCAGATTCTCCGGGAATGGCCCCTGGATTGGGGTTTCAAGAACGATATGACGATTTTTTACTGGCAGTGACTGATCACGACCGGGTAATGCATTCTCTGCTGCCACCATCTCTGGTTCGGCAGTTCTACTCTGTCTAAACATCACTAAAACTCTCCGTGGTATAGCGAAAACAACGGATCTCGTCGGACCAATAATCCTGTGGCAAACCGGCTTTTAACTTCAAGTGCAATATAAAATCACTTTTATCCGGCAAAGCTTGCCATACCTTGGGCAAAAATGTGGCTCTATGTCCTAAGGTTTCTATCAATAGTCCATCTTTATTGACGACAAGTTGTGCTTTTAGTTGCTCTTCCGAATGAACATTCATTAACTTTAGATCCGACAATAGCGCTATTTCTATCTTTAAAGAGTCAAGATCGCTTCGTTTGATCTTCTCAAAACGGTGATCATTATTGGCCGCAGCGTAAGCATTTTCGGCGACATCCAGCACCAATGGTCTGGTTGCCGTTAATTGACCAATACATCCCGCCAATTTGCCATTAAGATAAAGCGTTACGAAAGTGGCTGCCGGTCTCCTTAGCGCATCGCTGTAAGCTTCACAGTGAAGCTTAGGCGCTTCTCCGCTCTCAATCCCCTGTATTATCACCTGACGCGCCAACTGCAATAGTTCCTGTTGTTCCTGTTGGCTAATAGAGTGCATAGGCACCATATCCTACTACCCTTTTTTTGTCTCCTGCCGTATCTCCTGAGTTGCACAATCCTATAGGTGTTACCTTAAGGTTTCTTTTTTTGGCGCAATGCATCAAACCGTTTATGGCTCGACAGCCACAGGCCTGCTCCCCTTTAAGATTTTCACTTCGATGACAAATAGCCTCGTTCGTCATTCGATCAATACTCAAAGCTTCGGCATATGAATGGAAATGGCTCAAATCTGAGCTGATCAACAGGAGTGTTTCTTCGTCGCCCCAAAGTCTCTCTATAACCTCAGCCGTTTGTTCTGTTGTCGCATTGCCCACCAAAACCGGAATCAAGTTAAAATCAGTCAATACCATCTGTAGAAAAGGCAACTGAACTTCAAGACTGTGCTCTGGCGCATGGGCGTCGTTGGAGACAGAAACCTGAGGCATGTCCAGAATCCCTCCGATAATTTTTAAGTCAACCGGAATTTGGCCCAAAGGGGTGGAGAAATGTGATACGGACGGAACAACGAGGCCTTCCACATAGACGTAATGCGCCGGGCCAAATAAAACGATCTGTTTAAACTTGGTATTTCCTTCCAGCAAGCGGTATGCCTTAGCCGCTATCTGACCGGAATAAATATAGCCCGCGTGAGGCACAATGAGCGCTTTAACGGGAATAGACTGTGTTCCACTGCGCGTCAGCATTGATTCGACTTGATGTCGAAGTACATTGGCATCGGCCGGATAAAAAGTCCCGGCAACAGCGGGTGCTCGTATCATCTTGAAAACCCCAGTTTCACCCTCATTATTTTATAGTAAGAGATACCTTGATACGAGGCAAAAGGTGAACCTTTCTGAACCTGTTAACACGCGATACTGGCACCGGCTGGAAGACGATCGCATTCAATGTGATGTCTGTCCACGTTACTGTAAATTACATGAAGGACAACGTGGTCTCTGCTTCGTCCGCGGCTGCGAAGAGGGACAAATTAAGCTTTTCAGCTATGGCCGGTCCAGCGGCTTCTGCATCGACCCGATTGAAAAAAAACCCCTAAACCACTTTTATCCCGGCACATCGGTTTTATCCTTCGGCACGGCCGGATGCAATCTTGCCTGCAAATTCTGCCAGAACTGGGATATGAGTAAATCACGCGAAATGGATACTTTGGCCGATCAAGCCAGCCCAGAACAGTTGGCGGCCTCTGCCAAAGAGTTCGGTTGTAAAAGCATTGCCTTTACCTATAACGACCCCATTATTTTCCTCGAATACGCGATCGATGCGGCTGAAGCCTGCCATGAGCAGAATATTCAAGTAGTCGCTGTTTCCGCCGGGTATGTCTGTGATGAACCACGCACCCATTTTTTTGACCACATGGATGCGGCCAATATTGATTTAAAGGCCTTTACTGAGCGCTTCTACCATAAAATCTGCGGTGCTCATCTGGCACCTGTATTAGACACATTGCAATACCTAAAATATGAAACCAAGGTTTGGTTTGAGCTCACCACGCTCCTTATTCCCGATGAAAACGATTCTAACCAGGAAATCGATCAAATGACCCGCTGGGTGGTAGAGAACTTAGGCCCAGATATCCCTATGCACTTTAGCGCATTTCATCCTGACTGGAAGATGCAGGATAAATCTGCCACACCAGCCGCCACCTTACAGCGCGCCAGGGACATAGCCATTGCCAATGGTGTTCGTTATGCCTATACCGGCAATGTGCATGACCAACACGGCGGCAGCACCTATTGTCACCAGTGTGGAACCCGACTCATTGAACGAGACTGGTATCAGTTAGGCGAGTGGAATTTGGATGATAACGGTCATTGCCTAAATTGTAACACCCCCCTGGCTGGACGCTTTGGCGGCCCGCCCGGTCATTGGGGAGCACGGCGCATGCCGATAAGAATCATGAACTAACGGTCTGTTTTGATTGGTCAAAATGCCTTGATAAAAAGGCGCCTATTTCTGCAATGGTTTTACGACTTTCGGGTAGCAAGCGGGCAAAAACCGGCCAGACATGGGGAAGATTTTCCTCCACCGTCAATTCTACTTGAACTTGTGCTTCCGCCATTTTTTTAAACAATCGTCGCGAATCATCCAATAATATTTCAGCCTCACTGACCAGGATTTGGGTAGGTGGGAAATCGTGAAATTCAGCAAAGAGTGGAGAAAGGTAAGGGTTATTCAGCGGATAATCTTTCGCATAAAGCTTCGCTACTGCCAGGAGTAGGTGTTCCGGCACCATGACTTCCGTGTCCCCATTCTCAATAAGTGATTTGCCGCTACAGGTTAAATCTGTCCAGGGGGATACGACAGAGATGGCGGCAGGCAATGGTGCTCCTTCATCTTTTAGCTTTAATACCAGAGAGAGGGCCAATCCTCCTCCGGCAGAGTCGCCAACAATGGCAATATTACCCGGTGCATATTGTTTAAGTAGTCTCTCATAGACAATGTGGGCGTCATCCAATGCCGCCGGGAAAGGATGCTCTGGTGCTTTACGATAATTCACCGCCCAAACCTGGCTTTTTGCCGCTTCGGCAATACGCCAAATATAATCGCGGTGTGTCGAATCAGGTGATCCCGCCACATAACCGCCACCATGTAGATAAAGCAAAACCCTGTCATTTATTGTGTCAGCAGGAATTATCTGTTGTACACAAACGCCCTCTATCGATGTCATTTTCGCATGAATATGGGAAGGGATTCTGGGTATCCAGTGGCTAATGCTTTGCTCTCTTTCGAAAAAAAGTTCGGGGGAGATGTCCTTGTGATTTTGCCAATACTCCAAATTTAACCGCAGTGCTCGGTTTAATATTCGCAGTCTCACGCTTATCTCTTTTCTATCGCGTGAAAACATACTATTTGCGCCGAATACGGTTCAAATAGTCATTAATCAAACGACCTGAAATTGTGGAAGTCGGTGGATGTTGGGGCAATTCCTGATAATGCCACCAGCGCGCGTCAGTGATTTCCTCCTCTTCCAGAATCAGGCTACCTCGCTCATATTCGGCATAAAACCCTAGCATTAATTGGTGCGGAAACGGCCATGGTTGACTCCCCCAGTATTGAAGATGACTCACTTCAATACCAACCTCTTCGCGTACCTCTCGGTGTACCGCCTGCTCCGCAGTTTCACCCGGCTCAATAAATCCGGCCAAAGTACTATACATTCCTTCAGGGTGGCGAACACCCCGCGCCAAGAGTATTTCCTCCCCTCGTGTTACCAAAACGATAATACAAGGAGACAAGCGTGGGTAAAATGTCCGTTGGCAGCGGGTACACCCACGTGCACGATCAGCTTCATGCTCGGTAAGTAGGCCACCACATTGCCCACAATAGCGATGGGTGCGGTGCCATTCGATAATCTGAATTCCTCGTCCGGCGAGTGCAAATAAGGCGTCATCGGGGCTTTCGGTGGGATTATGGATAAAATGACGTAAACTGATCCACTCAAATCCGGGTGGAGCTTCAGTTTTCGGCATTAACTCCACTGCTTGGCATGCGGCCTGACCCCAGGCCCCCATATAATGGGTTGATTGCGGGACGAGACCGATGGCTTGCCATTCCTTTGCCAACAATGGCGACCATTTTGGCTCACCCTGTCGGCTTAAAATGGCGTATCCGCTGTATACAAAATATAAGTGGTTTACAATTTCCGAGGGTGGCTTTAAACCTAAATCAAAATGCTCTAGCATCTTCCTCTCATTGAATATTTCCCGTTTATTGCTAACAAGCTGTCTCTGAGGCCTTATCTTCCATGCAAATCCTATTAGCTTCAAGCTCAATTTACCGAAAAACACTACTCGACAGGCTTGGCTTAGACTACCTCTGCGACATACCGAATATCGATGAAACCCCTTTGCCTAATGAAACACCCCATGCCTTAGCATCCCGATTATCTTTCGAGAAAGCCAGAGCACTTTCTGGCAGGCATCCTCAGTCGTTGATTATCGGCAGTGATCAGGTTGCTGTTCTCGATGGGGAGATACTCGGAAAGCCAGGTAGCGCGGAACGTGCAGAAAAACAGCTACAGCAGGCAAGCGGTAAATGCATTGAGTTTTTAACCGGTTTATGCCTCTATCAGAGTCAAGACGACAGCTATCAATTAGATGTGATTCCATACCAGGTTTTCTTTCGCCGCCTCACGGCAAAACAGGTTAGGCGTTATGTTGCGTTAGAACAACCCTTGGATTGTGCAGGTAGCTTTAAGTGGGAAAAAATCGGCATTGCCCTATTCAAAAAAATGCAAGGTGACGATGTCACTGCTCTGGAGGGTTTACCCTTGATTCGTTTGGTGGACATGCTGTCGCAGGCAGGTGTCAGTATCCTCTAATGCAGACCCTTTTTTTTGATCAATATCAGCTTTAATTTAGTATGGATTAGTTATAGTATGTATTACATACTTTATTGCCGGTTACTATATGACGCTTTCTATTAAAAACAATCTGATTTGGGTTGGCCAAAAGGATGGTGACCTACAGCACTTCCATGGGCTGGATTATCCAACCAATGAAGGTTTCAGCCACAATAGCTATCTGATCAAAGAGCAAAAAACAGCACTGATTGATACCGTCTGGTCACCCTACTCCCAAGAGTTTGTCGCTAATCTTAAACGTCACGTCGAGCTGGACAAGATTGATTATATTATTGCCAACCATGCAGAAATTGACCGCAGTGGCGCTTTACCGGCTCTGATGGAGCAAATACCAGACACCCCCATTGTCTGTACCGCCAATGGCGTAGAATCGCTTAAAGGTCATTTTCATCAAGACTGGAATTTTCATATTGTAAAAACCGGCGATACCCTGGACTTAGGCAACAACAAACAACTTGTATTCTTAGAAACACCAATGCTGCACTGGCCGGACAGCATGATGACCTACTTAACCGGTGATGGTATTTTGTTCAGTAATGATGCCTTTGGTCAGCATTATTCCAGCAAGCAGATGTTTAATGACCTAGTGGACCCGGAAGCACTTTATGGCGAATCCATGAAGTATTACGCTAATACACTGACTCCTTTTAGCCGAATCGTTAAAGATAAAATTCAGGAACTATTAGATACCGACTTACCGTTGAAGATGATTTGTCCTTCCAACGGCGTCATTTGGCGTAATCATCCTACTCAAATTATTCAGCGCTATCTGAAATGGGCGGAGCATTACCGGGAAAACCAAATTACACTGATCTATGATACGGTCCGCAACAGCACGAGCGAGATGGCTGAGGCCATCAAGGAAGGTCTTGAACAAGCCGATCCCGAGCTTATTATCCGATCATTTAACTTAGCCGATGCCGAGTGCGAAGAAGTGATCACCGAAATTTTTAAATCCAAAGGTATTTTGATTGGTTCGCCAACTATTAATATCGGCATGCTGCCCCGTGTGGCCGGTCTGCTCGAGCAAATCACAGGCCTGCGTTTTCAGGGGAAAAATGCCGCCGCCTTTGGTAGTTATGGCTGGAGTGGAGAAGCGGTAGACAAAATTAACGAACGTCTGCAAGAGGCTGGATTCAATATTCAGCAGGGCATCCAAATTCCCTGGAAACCGGCAATGGATGCGCTGAAAGAATGCCGAAAATTTGGCCGTGACATTGCTAAAAGCTGGCGCCAAGAACCAACCATCCTCAGCAGCCAAACAAACCAAAAAAGAACAGCGAGAAACACCACCTCAGACGATTCAACCCTTTATAAGTGTTGGGCCTGTGGCTGGGTTTACGACCCCGCCAAGGGAATTCCTGAGCAGGGGATTCCGCCGGGAACTCCTTGGGAGGAAGTTCCCGACGATATGCAATGTCCGGTTTGCTTTCTGGATAAAAAGGGATTCGATCCGATCGACCCTACGAAAGCGCAACGAATATTAAGCGATTCCGAAGAGATGTGGGACTAAAGCCACATCTGGTTATTGACCGATTAATAGCTGACCCGGCTCATACCAAGATAATTGGCAAGTGTATGACCAACTGAAACACCAAGCCTATTCGCAAAAAGCTCAAAGGGAGTGGGTCTCGGGGTAAAATCGACAATATTTTCCTCACCGATAATTTCTCTTGCTACATATCCGGGGCTGCCTAGGCCATCAATCAAACCAAGCGCTAACGCTTGTTCACCACTCCAAATCAGTCCGCTAAAAAGTTTAGGCTCCTCTTTTAAACGATCACCTCGCCCTTTTTTGACACGATCAATAAACTGCTGGTGGGTAACACTCAGTACGCCTTTCCAAAATTCTGAATCCTTCTCCTTCATTGGTGAAAAGGGGTCGAGAAACGCTTTACTTTCGCCTGCTGTAAACACGCGACGTTCAATACCCAAACGTTCCATTGCCCCGGTAAAACCAAAGCTGGAAGAAATGACACCAATCGAGCCAACCAGGCTTGCTTTGTCAGCATAGATCTCATCTGCCGCCGCCGCAATGTAGTATCCACCGGAAGCGCCCAAGTCACCAATCACAGCATAGAGTTTAATCAGAGGATATAATTGGCGTAAGCGTTTGATCTCGTCGTAAATATAGCCTGCCTGTACAGGCGTGCCACCCGGGCTATTGATCCGCAGTATGACTCCTTTGGTTTTATTATTTTTGAAGGCATCGCGTAATCCTTTGACAATATTATCCGCCCCAGCCATTTCACCCTCGGCGATAACACCCTGTATATCTACCAATGCAGTATGACTCTCACTCATCTTGGCGGCGCTTTCTAAATCAAAGGCTGGAGAAAAAAGAAACAATAGCGCAAACAGATAAACAAAGGTCAATAGTTTGAAAGCAATCCCCCAACGTCGAGCCCGACGTTGCTCCTGTCCCATGTTTAACAGGAGTTTCTCAATCAGTTTCCATTCTTTTCCCTGCCGATCTTGTCCCTCTTTACTTCCTCCTTGCTCTGGCTCATTCCAGGAGTTGTCGCTCATTTTTCTCTCCACACCATAGTAATCTATCAATAGGTAATCATTGGCTTAGCTTAACCGCTTGTTGGTGCAATAACCAATCATGTAAATCGGCTAATTGATCAATAACTAACAGCGGCTTATATTTTTGCAGTCTTGCAACATCATGCACACCATAACTGACAGCAACGCGATCCATCCCCGCCAACTGTGCCATTTCCATATCAAACTCAGTATCCCCCACCATTAGTGCTCGTTCAACTTGAATACCGGTCTCTTCCAATAACTCATAAAGCATGAGTGGATGCGGTTTCGAACGTGTCTCATCAGCACAACGGCTGGCACAGAAATATTCTCCCCAGGGTGACTCTCTGAAAACCCGATTTAAACCCTTTCTACTCTTACCTGTTGCCACAGCCAACTGATAACCCTGTGCCTGTAGCCCGGATAAAGTCTGCTCCACTCCGGGAAATAATTGCGATGCAGGGATTTCCTGTCCAATGAAATGCTGCGCATAGTAATCCCGCATCCGTTCCATCTCCCGTTTATCAATCCCTGGATAAAGCTGTTGAAATGCTTCCGGTAGACCTAGGCCGATAATTTGGCGGATAGCTCGGTCTTCCAGCACTGGCAGCCCTACCTCTCGCATTGCAATCTGCATACAGGTAACTATACGTTCAGCTGAGTTTATCAGGGTTCCATCCCAATCAAATATAATTAATGAATACAATATATTACCGAATTTTATTAATGTTAAATATTGTTTACTTCTGTTCCAACTGCCGTAACACCGACACTAACTCCCGATCTAATGGCGCCGTGATAACTAACGGCTGCTCAACATTCGGCTGGGGGATTTCTAAACGCTCTGCATGCAAAAATAGTCGTTTAAAACCCAATTGTTTCATCGCTTTATTAGTGGTCTCATCACCATATTTTTCATCTCCGACAATTGGAAATCCAGCATGACGGCAATGCACTCTGATTTGATGTGTTCGGCCTGTGATCGGCTTAGCTTCGACAAGTGTGTAACCTGGGTAGCTAGAGCAAACTTGAAACAGTGTTTTTGATTTTTTACCTTCTGCAGAAACCGTTACCATTCGCTCACCGGACTTTAGCACATTCTTTTGTAACGAAGCATCAACCTGTTTTTTTCGGTTGGGCCATCGACCAACAACCAGCGCTTTATAATACTTATGCACTGAATCGCCACGTAGCGCCTCATGGAGAAATTTTAACATGCCGCGCTTTTTCGCCACCATCACACAACCAGATGTATCTCTATCCAATCGATGAACCAGCTCCAACATACGCTGTTCCGGACGAATTTTTCGTAAAGCCTCAATCAGACCAAATTGAAGGCCACTCCCGCCATGAACAGCAAGCCCCGATGGTTTATTGATCACCATTAGCTGATCATCTTCATAGAGAATCGCATTCTCAAGACTGAGAGCTAACCCCTTATTAATCTTGGGTTGCTCGCCTTGTTCACTGACACGTACCGGTGGAATCCGGACAAAATCACCAAGTTGTAACTTATAGTCAGGCTTAATTCGTCCTTTATTTACACGGACTTCACCTTTGCGAATAATTCGATAAATATGTGTTTTCGGGACACCCTTGAGTTGACCACGTAAAAAATTATCCAACCGTTGCCCAACGCTGGCTTCAGTTACTTCGACTTGGCACGCTTTCAGGCCACCACGACTCTGTTCCGTTCTCATTGCTTAGTATCTAATACCGCTGTTTTACAGCGGCCTATGTAATTGATGTAGAGGACTATTTGATGTAATGCCCGATTATTGATATATTGGCCTGCGCTTTACCGTTAGCGCTTCCTGTATATAGCCAAGCTAGGTACAGGACGAGCGCATTGTACAGGCTAAGCGGAACAAATTACATTAACCAGATTGCATTACAGCTATATTGCTGTTGAATGCACTAACAAGTTTTAAGGTGCTCAACGGAAGCGTTGGGCGGGTAGTATAACTGCGTGACTGAGACAACGCGCTACCAATCAATATTAAGTGTAATTATTGAACTTGATAAAAGGAAAGAGAACCGGCCAGTTATTTGGTTAGCATTTCTTAGAAATTTTCCAACCTTTGTAGTCGACAAACGTATACGAGATAAATGAAACCCGTTGGAAACCCTTTCTCAATATTGACTAAGCAATTAACGAACAACATTAAAGTAAATTTAAATTCCGTTCGCTAAAATTTCATAACCTGAAATTTCACCGGAACACGGCGGTAACAGAACCAACATTTTTGTTGGCTCATTTAGCGTTTAGGTGCGAGCAGGAACTTTTGGTTTGCATAACAGCCCGACGCTTTCTTTGATTGCGAATACAAGTAGCTCCAGATTTTTTAAATAAGGTACTGTTTATAAAGGTTTTTATCAGAAAACAGGTTTGCAAAGGTTAAAACCCTCATTTTATTTCTGCTTCAAAATTACGATGCAGAAATACGAAAACAGTATTACTGTTTACATTTCTGGTTCTGTTGTCGTCAGGTATCGCCTAACGAGCAATAGAGTCATATGAAAAGAATGTTAATTAATGCAACTCAACCAGAAGAGTTGCGTGTTGCCCTCGTTGATGGACAACGTTTATACGATCTGGATATTGAATCCGGCTCACGAGAGCAAAAAAAAGCCAGCATATACCGTGGTAAAATCACTCGCGTAGAACCCAGCCTGGAAGCCGCTTTTGTAGACTTCGGAGCAGAGCGTCATGGTTTCCT
The DNA here is from genome assembly GCA_021736745.1 of Pseudomonadales bacterium. GTDB lineage: Bacteria > Pseudomonadota > Gammaproteobacteria > Pseudomonadales > IMCC2047 > JAJFKB01. Next base: position 2,917 of record JAIPFG010000045.1, on the reverse strand, counting down.
TCCGTTGAAAGAAATTTCACGAGAGTATTTCCTCAAACAACCCTCGGAAATCAAGGGTCGAGTCAACATCAAGGATGTGATCAAAGAAGGCCAGGAGCTTATTGTTCAGGTCGAAAAAGAAGAGCGTGGCAACAAAGGTGCGGCCCTGACCACTTTTATTAGCCTCGCAGGGCGATACCTGGTGCTAATGCCTAACAACCCTCGTGCGGGAGGCATTTCTAGACGAATTGAGGGTGAGGACCGAACTGAATTAAGGGATGCCTTGGCTCAGCTGACCATTCCCGAAGAGACTGGCGTTATAGTCCGTACCGCCGGAGTGGGCAAAAGCTCCGAAGAATTACAGTGGGATCTTGAATATTTACTACAACTGTGGGAAGCCATTACCAAGGCAGCCCTGGAAAACCGTGCGCCTTTTCTGGTGTATCAGGAAAATAATCTGATTATCCGAGCCATCCGCGATTATCTTAGACAAGATATCGCGGAGGTCATTATTGATAATCCCACTGTGCACCAAGAGGCTCAGCAGTTTATTAGCCAGGTCATGCCTCAGTATGAAAGTAAGATAAAGCTCTATCAGGATAAAGTACCTTTGTTCAACCGCTATCATATTGAAAGCCAAATCGAAACGGCTTTTCAGCGTGAGGTCAAATTACCTTCCGGAGGTTCGATTGTCATCGACCCGACTGAAGCACTGATCTCCATTGATATCAACTCAGCACGATCCACCAAAGGCAGCGATATCGAAGAGACCGCACTCAATACCAATCGAGAAGCTGCCGAAGAAATCGCGCGACAACTTCGTCTACGTGATATGGGCGGACTGATTGTCATTGATTTTATTGACATGATGAACAACCGCAATCAGCGTGAAATTGAAAACCAATTACGCAATGCCCTTAAAGTTGATCGGGCGCGAATTCAAGTTGGCCGGATCTCACGTTTCGGTTTGCTGGAAATGTCCCGACAGCGACTACGTCCTTCTTTAGGAGAAACCAGCACGATTGTATGCCCTCGCTGTAACGGCCATGGCACAATACGTGGAGTGGAGTCACTTTCACTTTCCGTTATGCGTCTGATTGAGGAAGAGTCGTTTAAAGACCGCACAGAGCAAATCCATGCCATTTTACCAGTACCAGTCGCGACTTTTTTGCTCAATGAAAAACGCCAAAATGTCGCCGATATGGAGAAACGTCGCGGAGTTAAAATACTCATTATTCCTAACCCCAATATGGAAACACCCCATTTTGAGGTTCAGCGAATTCGCGATGATAACGAAATTATCCACACCACAGATGCCAGCTATGACCTGATTGAAGCGGAAGAGGAAAGCAATAAGACACAGATAACGCCCAGCCCGAAACGGGCGGTGGCTGCAGTCAAAACGGTTATCCCGTCAAACCCGCATCCAATCAAGCCTGCTGAGGTTACTGAAAAACCGAGTAAACCTGGCCTTATAAAAAGATTATTCGGTGGTTTGCTGGGCAATAACACCCCGAAAGAACCAGAAAAGGTGGAAGCAAAGGGGACAGTCAGTAAAAAAGCTACTCCTGCGAAACCTGATGTGCCCAAGCGCGGTCCGCGACGTGAAACTAAAGGCGCAAACAGTGAGGGCGGCGAAACCAATCGTTCAAGAAACAAAAAGAGCGGTATCCAACGCCAACAGCAAAAACCCCGCAAACAGACTACCGAACCAGATAGTCCTGAAGCGGCAAATGATGCAGCCAGCAGCAGTAAAAGTGTTCGCACCCGCAACGGAAATCGTTCACCGCAACGTCGAGAACGCAATCGGGGCGGCCAGCCAAAAGAGGTTGCGGAATTATCCTTGCCCAACAACAATGAACCACAGTCATCAGAAACCCAGAACAAAAAATCTGGCAAAGATGTTCGGCGTTCGAAGCAGACAACAGAAATAAACGGCGCCTCTCCAGAAAAGCCTATAAGCACTGAACAACAAAACAATAATGCGTACGAAAAAATTGCTGAAGATGTCGCTCCTATAGCAACGAGTGCACCCTTAAGCGATGACACCGTCAAAATGACTACATCAGAGACGGCGGTCCTTCAAGAATCAGAGCCAACCAGTCCTGAAACGCAGAAGACCGATCTCGCCGCGTTAGAGGTTATTCCCGAGTCCAAAGAAGGTGTTCAAGCGGAAGCTGGAAAAGATTCTGCTGTTGAAACGGAATCAACAACACATTTGACCAAGGATAGTTCAGCAACTTTAGAGGAAGTAGTCGAAGTAACCTCAAGCCAAGAAACAACTCCAAACCAAGTCTTAGAAAATGCTGCTCCGGCAGAAAATGAGCCTGAGATCGAGCAAGTCACGGAACAAAAAGCACAGAAAAACTATCTCGTTGCACCCGCAGCCGAAGCGGACACGGCCAATACTGATGCAGAAAGTTCAGATAGAGAAGAGGTGTTGTCAAACAACTCACCCAAAAAACCTCAACGCGCACCCAACGACCCCCGCGAAATCAGGCGTCGTCAGCAGGAGCAGGAAAGACTTGCCGCAGAAAAAAAGGCACAGGCTGCCGAGGAAGAAGTAACTGCCATAACAAGTAATGACATACCGTCTGAAACACTTGAAGAGGTCGCAGAAACCCCTACGATTATTGCCCTACCCGGCTTAACAGATTTAGCGGCACCCGCAGAAATACCACAAGCTAAACAGGAAGCCACTGCTGACGAATCTTCCGATTCTGAAAACCAGGTACAGCAACTATCGACACCTGATGTGGCCACAGAACTTGAAACCGATACCGCTAAGCCTGCGGAGAAGGAGACGCAAGTTATCGTTGAAGAGACATCGGATGATGATCCTGAGTCAGAAAATGATAATCCTGATGTGAAGGCTAAAAAGGAGGAAGTTGTAGAGGCGACTGACGATTCCGAAGCTAGAAATATAACCCAAAAGGTA
>JAIPFG010000044.1 GCA_021736745.1 Pseudomonadales bacterium | reverse complement strand
TCAGTTAGTCGTACGTTTCAGAAACGTCTGGCAGAAATTATTTAAATTATCGCTTCTACTCACACCTACATTTAAAAAACAAGCTCATCCGTTCAGCACATTCAGAAGCCAATATACCGCCCTGCACCTCAACCTTATGATTCAGATGTCCAGCATCAAGCAACTTGAGATGACTGGTAATAACCCCCGATTTGGGTTCACTGGCCCCATAAACCAACTGTTTAATGCGAGCATGCACCATGGCACCGGCACACATAGCGCAGGGTTCGATCGTGACATAGAGGGTACAATCAACCAGCCGGTAGTTACCTTGATACTTGGCGGCATCACGCAACGCCATGATCTCAGCATGTGCGGTAGGATCATTGGCGGAAATCGGCTGATTAAAGCCGCGCCCGATAATTTGATCACCCAAGACGACAACGGCGCCGACCGGCACTTCGCCTTTCTGCTCAGCCAGCTGAGCCAAATAAAGGGCTTCGAGCATCCATTTTTCGTGAGCGGAATTCACTAATTTCTGTTTCATGCGTTAATCCACGTTATTCCCATTCGATTGTAACTATCACTAGAGTGTTGCAACGCACTAAAAAAACCCATCGGGTTAGCCTCATCGTATTTGCATTACATGTTTAGTATCATTTACAACATGATTGGCTCTCGTCTATTACCCGGCCGGGTCAAGACCATCTGCACTATGCCAATATCACGTTCCATAAATCCTCCTTCGCAGTAGCAGAAATAGTATTCCCACAAGCGTATAAACTCTTCGGAGTACCCCAGATCACGTATCTCATCCAGCCTGCTAAAAAAACGTTCTCGCCAGTCTTCCAGTGTCCGCGCATAATGCGGGCCGAAATCCTGCAAATGAAATATTTTCATATCGGTGTACTTACCGATAGTTGCAGACATCGCACTTACCGACGGGAGAAAGCCGCCCGGAAAAATATATTTCTTGATAAAGTCCACATCCTTTAATGCACTTTTATAATACTGGTCCCTGATAGTAATCGCCTGAACCAGCATCATGCCGTCGGGTTTAAGTAGGCTTTCACATTTTTCAAAATATGTATTCATGTATTGATGGCCAACAGCTTCGATCATCTCAATTGAAACCAACTTGTCGTAATGTCCACTCAGATCCCGGTAATCCTGCTTTAGTACCGTGATTTTGTCTTCCAGGCCTTCATTCATGACTTTTTTTAGTGCCAGTTGGTACTGCTCTTCGGATATTGTAGTTGTCGTGACCTTGCAGCCATAGTTGCGTACAGCATGGACGGCAAGACCGCCCCAACCAGTACCGATTTCAAGTAGGTGGTCTTCAGGCCCAAGGTCCAGCTTGTTACAAACCAGTTCGAGTTTTGCCACCGCAGCCTCATCCAGAGTCATGCTTTCGTTTTCATAGTAGGCGCTCGAGTACATCATGGTGTCATCGAGAAACAGCCTGAATAAATCATTACCAATATCATAATGCGCCCTGATATTCTTCTTGCTGCCTGTACGGGTATTCCGGCTGAAAAGATGTGTTAATTTATGAATTGGCGTCTTGAGTCTGGTCAGGCTGTAGTCCATGGTATCAAGCACATCGCGATTACGCAGGAAGATACGCACCAAGCCCAAAAGATCCGAGCATTGCCAGCTGCCTTTCATGTAGGCTTCTCCTGCCCCGGAACTACCGCCGAACGCAACGTCTTTGTATAAACTCGGATATATGATGTCGATATAGACGCGTACCGGAAAATCATCGGTTATCTTTCCGAAATAGGTTTCCGTGTGACTTTCTCTAATAACGATTTCGCCGGTTTCTATCTTGCTCAACTGTTGATGCACAAGCTTTTTTGCAAGGCGTGTGAGCAGGCCCGGATTGACCTCGGAAATCAGATTAGCCGGTAATGGAATAATTGATCGATTCATGGCTTACCTCGTCGAAGGCTGTTTTCAGTATTGTCTGGATGGTCATAAAATGGAATGCGCTTCAATAACAGTTTCAATGCCTGAAAATAAATACCGATCATGACTTTCAATGTCACGACCGGGTATTGAATCAGAACACGCGCCATATTTATTGAGGTGACGGGGCGCTGTTGCAGGTCGAGTGTGGCATCAAATAATTTGTCAGCACCCATAAAGTTTTGCATGTGAACCGTTAGACGTTGATCCGGCTGATTGAAACGCCAGTCATAATCGATAATCATCGGCATGAAAGGTGATACATGGAAATTCTTTACCGGCTTATACTGCTTATGGCTGCCCACCTGTTGCGCTGTTGAGACGTTATCGGCCTCACTTAGCACATAGCAAAATTGCTCACCCCAGGGCGTATTGTTGACTTCCGCAATAATATTCTCGACTCGAGAATCTTCCTTGTCATAGCAGTAATAGAAGCTAACTGGGTTAAAGCCAAACCCAAAATATCGGCAGTGTGTCAACAGGCGGATCGGGCCTTCTGCCATGACACCGGTATGCTCATAGAGCATGTCACTGACCACCTGTTTCAGTGGTTTTGATGAATCACCAACATGATCGGCCCGCTTGAACCATGCCAGATTGAAACGTTTTGCAGACCAGAACCAGAAACAATCAAACACTTCTGGCAGCTCATCGAGGTCGAGATACATCATATACAGGCTGTAGTTGAACTCATGCCGGCGAGGGGAAAACCGCCTGTGTCTAACCTGCCCTTCGTAAATGCAACTCTTCATACATGGCCTCGTTAAAATGTTTTACGGCATTGAGTGCACTGACAACGCCATCTTCGTGAAAGCCGTTACGCCAGTAGGCGCCACAGTACCAAGTACGTAGTGAGCCATTAATTTCGGCATGCCTAGCCTGCGCGACCACGGATTCAGGCGTAAATAGTGGATGCTCGTACTGAACACGTTTAAGAATCTTGTCTGGATCAACTGCATCGGTGTTGTTGAGCGTTACATTGAACGTGCAGGGCGCATCGATTCCCTGCAAAATATTCATGTTATACGTGAGTGCGACCTTGTCTTGCGGTGGCTTCAGAATATGGTAGTTCCACGCAGCCCATGCTAGACGGCGCTTGGGCAGTAATGTCGAGTCAGTGTGTAATACCGCTTCGTTTTGCTGGTATGGTATCGCACCCAATACTTCGGCTTCCGCCACGGTAGGGCAATCGAGCATGTGCAGCGCGTCATTGGTATGCGTGGCAATAAATACAGCATCAAATCGTTCAATGCCATAAACGGCTGTTTCAATTTCTACATAATCATGAAAACGCCTTATATTTTTAACCGCTGTATTAAGGCGAACATTTTTCCTGAATGATTCGATTAATGGCTCCAGGTAATTGCGTGAACCACCCTTAATCACATGCCAGACGGGACGATCGTTTACCGACAACAGGCCATGATTGTGGAAAAAACGTATGAAAAAGCGTGCCGGAAACGTCTGCATCTGCGTTGCTTCTGTTGACCAGATGGCTGCGCCCATAGGGATGATATAGTTGTTTTTGAACTCTTCACCATAACCGTGCTTTACCAGGTATTCACCCAATGGAAGCTCAGCATCCTCGTGTTGCAACGACTGTATGGCTTCACGATTAAATCGCAGGATATCTTTGACCATGCGAATGAAAGAAGGTCTGAACAGGTTGCACCTCTGGGCAAACAGGCTGTTGATAGTATTGCCGTTATATTCCAGTCCTGTCTGCTCATGCTTGACGCTGAAACTCATATTGGTCGCCTGAACCTCGACGTGCATTTCCTCAAGCAGGCGAGTGAACTCAGGGTATGTGCGATAGTTGAATACGATGAATCCGGTATCAATCGCGTAATGTTTGCCCTTTACATAGACATCCTGTGTGTTGGTGTGGCCGCCGATATAATCATTAGCCTCGAAAACTATCACCTCGTGGTCCTTACTAAGCTTGTATGCAGCCACGTTACCGGCGATACCCGTCCCGATTACAGCTATTTTCATAATATTTCCTCGTTGCCGAGCTGGTTCATTCCACTTTCCGGCCACTGCTGTGGTACACGTTTCAGCTTACTGATGTCATAGCCAATACTGTCGATATACTCGACTATCTTTTCGTATTCCTCATCTGTTAACTTGGGATTACGAGCCATCAGCCAGACATAATCACGCGCTTCGCGCCCGATCACTGTTTTTGTGTACCCATCATCAAGGTATATAATTCTATAATCCGCCTTTATCGGCCATATGAACTGCATTCCCCAGAGAGCATTCGTTTTGCTGTCCTTGATGTATCCGGTGGGATTGTATTTCTTGAGGTCGCCATCAAAACCACCATCACGAAAGGTAAACGTAGTCGCAATAGTACCGTCTTCGTTTTTCTGGTAAGACTCGACCGCGTTATGCGCGCCATCTTCTAGGAACGTCGGTATATTGGCTACAACATACCAGTCACCCATAAACCGGTCGATATCCACATAATCAACCGTTGCCATCGGCGCGTGATTACTGCATCCGAGCAACGGCATTACTACCGCAAGCAAGACCAATGACTTTTTCATGAGCGTCTATCCAGGGCAAGTTGTGGTATTTTTTCAGGTAAATAACGCAGCACTGCGCCAGACGCGGTCACACTCTCGAGTGCCAACCAGTACATGTCCTTCGTATACCAGAGCTCGATAGTCAGTTCCTCAGCCACCAGTCTGAAATGCCGTGCCTCTATCTGTTCGTTATTGATAGTGAGCATACCTGTACCCATGTCTCTAACTGAAACCCTTTCATATTCACCTGTCTGGGTGTTCAACAAACGCCGACTCTTCAGCAAGTCGACATCCCAGTAGGCGAAGGTACGCACACAACCTCCCAGAGAAGCAGTACCGTTGAGGGTTTCAACTGCCAGCCTCTCTTCCTTATTGAGACTGCTTATGAAATATTTTTCACCGTTATCGTCAGTCGTTGAACTAATGTCGACCAGGCAATTGTCTTCCCATCGTTCACGAGTTTCATGTGTATAGGAATAGACTGGTATGAACAGTATGCGCACATCGAAATTAGCCCTGGTATGGACCATTTTTGTGTTATCGATTCTGTCTATATTGACCTTGTGATAGCCGATCGGTGTATCATCCAGCATGACCCTAAAATTCCAAGATTCTGATGAGCCTTTGCCTGATCCGGTGTTTGCAATACTGACCTGACTGAATACCAGGACAGTTGCGTATATAAACACAAACTTTCTTAACCATGCATTCATGATTCCTGCCCTCCTTCGATTTAACTATTGGTTCGCCGGGGTCTGCCCGGAAAAAAGGCATTGGTTGATTCAATATACTCACGATAATTTGGGCGGCGCTCGATGACACCCTTTTCCATCAGCGAAACCCCTGACACCTTTAACAGCAGAATCGTCATCAACAGGGGTGAAAACACGGTCCACCATGCGCCTGCTGACAGTGCAAAAAGGAAATAACCCCACCAGATCAGAAACTCACCGAAATAATTAGGGTGACGGCTGTAGGCCCACAGGCCGGTATCCAGCACCTTGCCTTTGTTCTGCGTGCTTGACTTAAAACGGTATAATTGCAGGTCTGCAATAACCTCGAAAACGAAGCCCACTACCCAGATTGCCAGTGCTAGCAGCTCAAGATAAGCAATCTCCGTGTTGATGGATATAGCCATCAACAGCGGTATCGAGATGATCCAGGCCAGGCCTGCCTGCAGGCCAAAGATGATGTACAAGCTTTTAAAACCAAAATGTGGCTCGTTGTTAGCGCGTATTTCCCGGTAGCGTCTGTCCTCTTCTTCACCCCAGTTGCGTATAGCCAGAAACAGTGACAGGCGTAACGCCCAAACAGCAACCAGTGACAGCAACAGCAGGCTGGCTGCAGAAAAATTATTTGCCATTAGTACGTAGCAGACAGCGCCTGCGAGAAACATCAAAGACCAAAGACTGTCTACAATGTTGACATTGTGACGAGTCAAGCTGTAGATCCAGGTTACAAGCCCCATCATCAGCATGAGGCCCAGTCCGAAAGCTGCAGTTATCCATAAATTACTCATATCGTTTTCACTTCAAAGCTGCTGCGGTCTGTTTTCCGGTAGCCATTGAAACGTGTGCTTAAGTACATCAGCAACGGCATGATCACAGCCCATCCCGCACCCACAATGAGCAATGCAGTCGTAGTGTGACTGAACTCAATGGCACCAAGGCGGTGACCTGCATAGTATGCAAAGGGTCCGCCAATAGCGCCGAATACGATTGCCAGCAGATACCGGTTCTTCATCCATTGCATCGATACATTCAAGGTTGTGGCGAATAAGACCCACATACTAATCATCCAGAACGGAACAAGTGCATCGAAAACAACCCCATTATTGAAAGCAAGCAATCCTGCACCCATCAGAACACTGTCCCAGGTGGTTCCCAAAAGTGTGGTGATGAGAATCAGCATGATCTCATTGATAATCGTACAGGAACGCAGCAGGTGTACGGCAACGATCGCAGCTACAACTGTGACACCGACCCAGTGGTATACGCTGCTGGCACCACCGATAACACAGCTTAGCCAGCCAACCTGAAACAATATAAAGTTCTGTATCATCAAAGACATTTGTAACTACCGGAATTATTTATGCTTGTTGAACAGGTAATGGCTGACAAACCATTCATTGCCATCCCTGTAACCAAACAGTTCAGCCACAGCCAGAAAGAACATACGCCAGCGCATAAACCACATTTTTGCGAAATCATGTCCGTAGGTATTTTCCAGCACCGGCCAGAGAGTATCGTGGTTAGCATCCAGGTTCTGCAGCCATGCTTCTGATGTTTTCTGATAGTGACGACCGTTCCAGCGCCAACGTTTTTCAATCTTCAGTTCTTCCTGGAAATGCATCGGCAAGTCATCACTAGGCATCATACCACCGGAGAAAAAGTATCTACTCATCCAGTCAGAGCTGTCTTTATCTTCGAATAGATATGGTACAGTCCTGTGGACAAATATATGCATGAAGAACTTGCCTTCAGCGGCAACCCACCCATGGATGCGTTTGAAAAGTTCACGGTAGTTGCGTATATGTTCAAACATTTCAACGGATACGACACGATCAAACTGCTTGTCAGTTTCAAAGTCGTTCATGTCCGCGGTGATAATTTCTACATTATTAAACCCACGTTTTCTTGCTCTTTTGCGGATAAATTCACCCTGTGATTTTGAATTCGATACAGCAGTAATCGAACTGTTCGGATATCTGTCGGCCATCCACAGTGTTAGTGAACCCCAGCCGCAACCCAGCTCAAGAATGTTCATACCGTCTTCTATGGCGGCATGCTCACAGGTCAATTCAAGTCCTGCCTGCTCGGCATCTTTAAGTTTGTTAACGCCATCTGACCAGTAACAGCAACTGTACTTGCCATGCGGCCCGAGAACGCCTTGATAAAACTCCTGCGGAACGTCATAGTGCTGTTCATTCGCGAGTTCAGGTAATAGGGCGATATCGGCATTGTTCATATGTTGAATAAAGGCATGCTGCTGTTCTGCCATCTGCTCAATATCCGAGGCATGGATTTCCTCCAGGCGCTGCCGAAGCAGTTTTCGTATTCCATGACGAACAAGGCGGTCGGGTACATATCCGGATTCTGTAAGTTCAACTGCAAGATTCTGTTTCATATCGAGTGCGCCTTAAACTTGTTAACTAGAACCGTTGAGCCTGTTTGCAATTGTGTACAGGCTGCCCACCAAATCGTGGCTCAGCGGAAATACGTTGGCTTTTGTAATATCATCACGACATAAGAACGAAAAATCACCACCGATAAATACCGGGATTGATATGGTGTCGGCTAACAGATTGATATCTGCCATGACTGAACTGCAACTCAGTGATGCTGAACCGGCAAGTACGACACCCTGGCTGTCAGTCCTCTCTGCGACCTGAATTAACTCGTCAACGGGAAGATCAGCTCCCAAAAGAATCACCTGGTACCCCTTACTATGAGCTGTCAGGGCAAACAACAATATGCCGAATTCATGATATTCACCTGGCAGGCAAGCCATGATCAGTTTAGGGCCTCTGCTTCTGAGATTCTGGTGGTGAAAACGGGCGCCCAGCTTATTACGCAAATAGACACTGAAGAAATGCTCCTCCGCAATACCGCCTCTCTTTTTCTGCCAACGTTTACCCAGCTCTTCAAGCAAAGGCATGATAAGACGCGTGAAAACCACATCGACCGGATAGAGGGACATCGCATCGTTGTATACATTTTCCAGAGCACGCTCATCGAACCTAGAGACCGCCTCAACCATTTGCCGACAGTATTGACTCCAGGCATCAGAGTATTCGCCGTCATCCATAGAAGCCTCGTCAAGAATGTCGCGTGCAATTTGACTGATGGACATACCCTGAGAAAGGCGGCCAAGAACGTTTTGGATCAGTTCAATGTCCTGCTGACTATAAAGCCTGTGGCCTTTGGGTGTACGCATCGGCTTGATTAATCCATATCGACGCTCCCATGCGCGCAAGGTCACGGAATTGACTCCAGTGATTTCGGAAACCGCTCGAATAGGAAAGCTTTGTGCTGCAGTGGTTTGCATAATGACATCCGAGGCATAATAAATTATTATACAATAATTGTACAATTTATTATTTGTTTCCACAATCATTTAACGGATTTTTTTATTATTATTGATATATAAGGGATTTTATATTTTTCTCTATCTAATATTGCTTTATATATTATACATTAATTGTACATTTTTTTATATTGTGCCGTGCTCGACACACAGCCGACTTAAAGCAAATTCACTGGAGATTGAAATTGATGGAGATTACGATGGGTATCAGCTGTTGTCTGCTGGGCAATGACGTTAGCTAAGAGGGCTGGCGGAGAATGCGTATGTCCTGTCGACACTGCCCGGGTATTTCAGTTTTCGATACCAATTGAAAGCCAAGCAAGAAGTGCGGCAACCCATTGATAACAATGGGTTATGTTTTATTTACTGCTTATTGGTACCAACCAGGAATTATTCCCACTCGATTGTAAATAAGCCATTTTTATCTTTTATATTCAATGGCTTATTTTCCTGCTAAACGGTAATACCATGAAAAATACCATGCTCAGAATATCCTGCTAATCAAGATAAAAATCATCGGCTCACACAATAATTCATTTCTTCCTTAAACCAAATCCAGTCGGCTCGGTAACGTTCAGTTCATATCGTGTTGTTCTGCCACTACCCGGCAACGGGATAATAATACCCTTGACAACCAAGTCAGAAAGATCACGGCTAGCCGTTCGATTGGGACACTTGGTGATAGCTTCATATTTCCTGGTCGTTATTCCACCTTCAAAGCCCTTGCGACCTTCAGCGAACACTCGCGACACCATTCTGGTTTGTCGTTCATTCAATTGGTCGCCATAGGCTTCGTAGAAACGTGCTTTGGCCAATACAAAATCCACCTCTTCCCTGGCAATTTCCTGTGCCTTGATTATTGTGTCTGCAAAATAATCCAGCCAAACGTTAACATCCAAGCTTCCACGACTCGCTTTCTCAAGTTGCAGGTAATAGGACTTTTTATCCGCTTCAATCGCCGTCGCGAGGCAAGCCGTGGTTGGATATCCGAGAGACTGCGAAAGCGCATGGTCAGCGACCGCTCTGCCGACTCGGCCATTACCATCGTCGAAGGGGTGAATCACCTCAAACCAGAGATGAGCAATACCTGCTCGGGCGATCCCGAGTATTGTCTTATCCCCGCTTAAGGGACTGGTTTGGTTGTACCATTCGATAAGTTTCGCCATTTGATCAGGTACCTGAATCGCTGGCGGGGCCTCATAGTGAACCTTTTCCCGTCCGTAAGGCCCGCTCACAATTTGCATTGGAGAAGGGTCGTTGCGGTATGTTCCTCGCAGAATAGAGGTGTAGCGCTGTTCCGTGACCGCCATGGATTGCCACTTGCCCAACAGCTCACCTGTCAGGGATGAACGCCAGTTCTTGCGAACGTCCACCAGCAGCGAAGCTGCCCCCGCTGCTTTCTGGTCAGAGTTGTCCGGTAGTGTGTCCGATGAAATCAAGGAGAGTAGTGACGACCTGACCGACTCCCTGTCCAGATCCTCGCCTTCGATAGCGCTGGTTTTGATGGCCTCGGAAAGCATCAAGTCGATCGTGGCATCTTCTTGAGACGCCATCGGTAGCGCATCAAAGCTGCCCGCCAGGCGCTCCGAATTTATGCGAAATGCAAGCCCCCGATCTTCGAGTGCGCTCTTGTCATAGCGAAAATCTGGCCAGCCTGGTTGTTGCCATATCCATCTCATGGCGCAATTATAGCACTTATTCACGCCATATTATGAATACTTTTGGCGTGCTTATAACCCTAGATCACGCCACTCTCGTTCGAAAAGTGATAACTGGGTGCAGACCGCTAATACCATGATTACGCCGATTTGCCATGCATGGTATTGCTGCCTTCTACGGTATAGCGCGCGGAAAATACCATGAAAAATACCATTGATGATGTGGATTATATTATCAACTGGATTATTTTTATCATTATAATTCAATATGTTAAGAAACCCGGTCACTCCCACTCTATTGTAAATAAGCCATTTTTGGCTTTTATATTCAATAGCTTATTTTCCATCTAAACAGTAATACCATGAAAAATACCATGCTAAGAAATTTCTTTAAAATTTTTTGTTTGGAACTCGAGAGCGGGCCAATCCACACGGGCAATAAACGAGCGTCCTTGCAAAATCCCGCCCGTCATAACAAATTCGAACTGACGAAGCCAACGAATACAAACCGCCATTTTACAGCATCAAAGCTAGGGGCGCCTCAAATTGTCGTATGGGCATTTTTTGTCCATCACGTTGCCTCGGTGGAGTTACCTCCTTTAGCAACGAACCGGTTGTGCCCAGACAGACGCTCTCCCATCAGCGCAATCACATCACGCCATCAGTTTCCTTGAAACATAGACCCCATAGCTGTAGTAGTCGCGATACTTTTCGTAGAGGGCGATTTCGTGCTGTTCCACCTCGACGATGGCCGCTGCCTCATCGCTCGCGCCATGCCGTTCGAGAAACGCATCAAACTGACGCCGCATGGGTCCATAGTAGTTATCAAGCCAGCAATGTGCCGGCAGGACAAAGTAAGCCTCCGGACTGTAACCGTGCCGCCCCAGGATCCCGATCTTTGCCGAGGCGACGTCGATCTCCGGGTACTCAGACTCCCAATGAGACTGGAGTTCCGTCGGTCGTGTTTCACTTAGCCAGGTGATCTCAGAAACGATGAGCTTTCCACCGGGCTTCAGGAATCGCCTCCAGGCTGACACCCCCGCTTCGAAGCCCATGTTATAGACGGCTCCTTCGGACCAGATCACGTCGAATTCACCTTCCTCAAACGGCAGGGCATCCATGGAGCAGTTCAGCGTGGTGATCCTATCCGCGACGCCGTGGACGCTGGCTCTGGCTTGAAGCTCATCGAGAAACTCCGGAAGGAAGTCCACGGCGGTGATGTCGGCAACCAGCGCCTTGGCCAGGAGGATGGTCGATGCACCAGTACCGCAGCCGATATCTGCGATTTTCAAAGGTCGCGAGCGGTCGAGTCCGGCCAGTTCCATCGCCCGTATTGTTTCCGCCTCCCCTCCTGGCCCTTGTCGTTCCGTAGACCGGTGGATGTCTATCAGTAACTCTAAATCGGTCACAGTTTTACTCGCACCTCACAAAGCTGAATGATGGGTAGCAAAAAAATCGGGATATTTTACAGCCATGAAAAATCAGGTGCGGGCCACACATAAACTTTCATTTAGGAATTATCGGTGCAGTAGGCTCAATACCCTCAACACTGACCTCAGGGTCATGAGACTTGATTAGAGATTCATATTTTTCAGCTTCGTCTTTCGGTACATCGGCCATTATCAAAATCTGACCCTGATCGATAGCTGATTCGAAGCTCTGCAAGCGTGAACTGGGGAAAGCAGCTCCCGCAATGCCTGTCAGCAAACCACCGAGTCCCGCACCCCAAAGTCCCACCAGCAGAACCAGACCTCCGCCAACCACAATGCCACTTGGTGGAAACGCCAAAGCGGCAATTCCCGCAAGCAAACCAGCAGTGCCCCCGATCTCCACGCCTCGCTTGTAGGCATTCAAAAAATCGTCTGACTCTGGTCCTGCATCAGGCAGGTCTTCCAGGTCCACACCGTATTTTGCAAGGGCGTAAATATGTTTTTCGGGTATACCGTTACTCTTGAAATCTGCCACCACCTGACGGGCATGGTCGAGATCCGGCGATAAAAAACAAAGTCGTTTCATGGGAACTCCTCACAGGTTCAAACAACGTATTTGGCGATCAGAATACTGATAACTACCAGTCCAATAATTGTACCTCCGATGATTAATAGGTTACGGAGCGCAGCACCTTCCTTTCTCATGATCAAATACCTCGTTACTTGCATTTTTGAAAATTGTCTCGTTTCAGGTTACAGGTTGAACCCGATTTATTCCCTGTGGCCAATCCGGCTCACCCTATCTTCAAGCTGCTCGGCAATGTGCTCAAAATCTTCCACCGACGGATAGTTCTCCAGTGACGCCCCGCTCAACCCCAGCTTGATCAGGTCTTGGTCAAAATGTATAGACCCAATCACCCGATGGCGAAGATCTCCCAGTTTATCCAGGATCATTGATTCGATTTCATCTGAGCCGATTTTATTCAGAATCAGCCAGTAGTTATCAATTCCGCCTTGATGGCAGAACTCAGCCATTCGGTGTGCTATAGAGACAGACTCAAGGGTGTAGTCCAGCACACCGAGCACAATATCGAGAGAATGAGGGATTCCCCGGCCAAAGTGTTCAATACCCGCTTTCATATCAATAATGCTGACAGCATCACCGCTAGCAATAAAATCCCTCACAACTTTTTCCAGAGGGCCATCACATCCCTGACCGTAGGTACTGATTTTACCGACCCGCAGAAAACGCATCCTGCCCCTCTGCCGTATGAACTGCGGCGGAATTTCCTCTTCTACGTCGATTTTCTTCTCCGCCAGAGGCACGGAATCCCCTACGCGGGTCAAAGGCGATGGATCATCAACAGGGCATGTAACAACGTCAAGACCACCGAAAAATTCCACCAGAGGTTCAGGCTCTCCCTCCACACCCGTACCGAAAAGCAAACGAATCAGTCCCTCTGGATTAGAGGCATCGCCATCGACTACCAATACTTCGTAATTGCGTCGCAGGAGAATCGCTGCCAGCAGGGCCGAGATCGTGCTTTTTCCAGAACCGCCCTTGCCACAAACCAGAATACGCTTTCCAGCGAGTGAATGGCCTTTTTCCGATAAACTGGCTGTGGTGGAATTCATGTCTATCTCCTCTGTCGGCCAATCACAAGCGTACTCGGTTCATGGCTACTGCGAAGCGACCTCAATATTAGTCAATTTTGCAACCGCGACCATGCCCAAAACCCTTGCCACGTCCTCTTCCCCCACCGGCGCCTCTATTTCCTCCAGCGCAACGCTGGAACGCCGGGAGGTGACGTTGCTGTGATGCCTCTTGCAAATTTTTCAGCACGTTCCGAATATCGTCCCTCTGAGTCTCGCGCAAAAGACGGTTGTACATTTCGCCGTTTTCGATCTCGGCAGCGACACCTGCTTCACACGCCTCTAGGAGAGAGTTGTACCGTGGCACCTTTTCAGGCCAGGGGTTTTCAGGTATCGGCAAACCGTATTTTCGATAAAGTTTCAGAAGCGCATTAATGTGTCGGCCCTCGGCCTCACGGATATTGCTAAAAGGCCTGACACTACCGAAGTCGTTAATCACCTGATCATAGGTGGCATAAGCCTTGTACTCATCGTCCAGGGCCTCAGCCAGCACTTTTACATCATCCTCTGTTAGCGTGTCCATCGAAATTCCTCAACTTGACCGGTTCATTATGTCACTGCCCATGATGAAATATGGCAATGGTCCCGATACCCGCAATGAGCAATAGCAGTTGCCGTAATGTTGCCATACCCCCAACGTCCTTCCGCAATCCAGGCGTTAAATCGGAGAGAGCAATGTATATGAAACTCGCTGAAGACAGCGCAAGAACATAAGGAACCAATGTGCTGGTTTTATCCAGCCATAAATAAGCCAATAGGGCACCGGGTAGTGTTGTTACCGATGCCAGCCCGTTAAGCAGTAATGCCTTACCTCGCGAGAGGCCATTTTCCAGCAAGATGGCAAAGTCACCCACTTCCTGCGGAATTTCATGGGCAATAACAGCGAGGGACACGCCGATACCCAGCGGTATGGACGTGAGAAAGGCTGATGCAATGACAACACCGTCCACCAGATTGTGAAAGGCATCACCCACCAGGATAAGAGGAACAACAGCCGTGTCACTGGAAACCTGGTCTTCATGGCTGTGACGCCAGAGCACCAGCTTTTCCATTAAAAAGAACAGAATGATGCCGCCCAATAGCGATACAGAAAACAGAAAGACAGGTGCCTGTTTAAGTCCTGCGGGGATCATACCGAGGAAAGCAGCCCCCAGTAGGGTTCCGGTCGCATAACTCACCAGATTGGGAACAAAACGGTAGCGAACACTCTCCGGAAACAACAGAAGTAATGCACTGATTAACAGTGCTCCGATACTCCCGAGTGTGCTGAACAGAAGGATCAGCAGAAGCATGGATTGCTCATTAACTTAAGCTGGACAGCCCCTGCAAAACGCCTGAACAATACACTGCGTCCGCAAAGGGCGTCCAGAT
>JAIPFG010000043.1 GCA_021736745.1 Pseudomonadales bacterium | reverse complement strand
GACCACTTCGGGTAAAGAGTTCTTTCCCTACTTTTAAATGACACTTAGTTGGGTCCAACTGCCTAACTAATGACATGGCCGAATCAGGATCATCATAATCCAGCGCAACAATAATTTTAATGGCGTCTTTTATTGGCACAGATTATTGCCTCCCACGGAGACATCTTGATAAAAATCACCAACGAACAATGTCACTATTCTCCCTCCAACCCATAAATCGGTTTAATCTTTCCCCACTGTTGGCAACCCGGACACAACCAAACTAAACGACGACCAGAATAACCACAAGAGGAACATCGGTGCATCGGTTTGGACTCAACCAACTGTGCGGTCAAGCTTTGTAGCTCCAACAAACCTTCATCCCCCTGATTTCCCTTCGATTTTGCGACTTCAACTTGTATATTAATTAGACACAATAAGCCTCTTAATGATGGGTGCTTTTTTAGCTGGTCTTTAACAAGCTTACCCACACTGACTTTTTGGGCGTCATCCCCCTGGAGCAATTCAATCACCGCCACAGCCAAATTCAATGAAGGATTATGTTGCAAACAATCCTCTATATAAAAGATAAACTCTTTTTCTTTTCCTAGCCGCTTATAGCAATATGATAATAAGGGGACTGCCTCCGGCAAATAGTTTGTATCTTGCTCTTTTACACGCCGCAAGGCCTTCACGGCTTCTTTAAAATGCCCTTCCTCAGATTCCATGCGCCCTTTCAACAGGCTGGCACGAACACAATTGGGGTCATAATTCAGAGCTCTTTTCAACTCCCTGCGAGCACTATTGATCTTATCCGCAGCTAATGCTTCCAACGCTTTTTCGCAACTATAATGTGCAAGGATTGGACGAATCTCTGCCGCTTTTCTCGGCAATAATACCTGTGCAGCGTCAATTGCCTTATCCCATTCTTTTTCATGCTGGTAAACTTGCATCAACATTTCTGTACTACGCCATTTTATTTCTCCAGATTCACGGCTAAGCTCTTCCAAAAGTCGTTCCGCACGATCCAACAAGCCAGCCACCATATAGTCACTCGCCAACTCAAACTGTATCAGTAACAACTTATCACGGGGTAAGTCGGAACAAGCCAACAGCTCTTGGTGTATACGTGTTGCCTTATCGATTTCACCCCTTGTCCGAAACAAACGCCCAAAAGCAAGGTGTATATCGACGGTGTTCCCATGCAACTCCAGGGTATTCAGAAACTTTTCAATCGATTCATCGGACTGCTCTTTAATAAGAAAATCCAGCCCTCCAAAATAGTTTTTGGAATCCGTTACCCCCTTGCGGGCTCTCCACTGACTTTGTTTGCTACCAAGCCACCAACCACTACCGACAGCCGCAAGCAGTACAGTTAACAGCAGTAAATCATGCATCCCCGCACTCGCTATTCCCCTGGTAATCCCGCACGTAATTTTGCGAGCTGTTGTTGACATTGTTCGAGTTGACGCTTGGCCAATAACAACTGTGTTTTTTGTTTTATCGTCAACAAGATACTTATCAACAAACTCAAAATAACACCAATAGCAAAAGCCATCACCATCCAAACTGATAAGCTAGCTTCCGGCAAAGTAACAAATACGAGGGACAAGGGCACTTGTGATAGATTTTCTATCCTAAATAGAATGCCCCAATAAAAAATGGCTATTAAAATCAGAAACGTGACGATGCGTTTAAACCAACTCATAGCAAACCTTCATTTTTTTACATACTGTCGAAACTGAAGCAAGTAAAAAGTCATAAATCATTCTACACTAGCCCTGATTTTTAACAAAAGCTCAGATAACAAAACGGCACGCTCAATGGCGTGCCGCTTGTACTTTCTGTAGAACTGTCACTTCAAGCTTACCAAAACCAGGCCTGAAGCTGTAGCGCTCTCAGGCAAGAGAGCTACTTGCTGGTATCGACTCTTTCTCGCAATTCCTTACCTGGCTTAAAATGTGGCACATACTTACCGGACAACTGCACCGAATCGCCTGTTTTCGGGTTACGGCCAGTCCGCGGTGAACGGTAATGTAATGAAAAACTTCCAAAGCCACGAATTTCAATACGCTCGCCACTAGACAGACTATGAGCCATCATGTCCAAAATCGCCTTCACAGCCAACTCCACATCTCTTACTGACAGCTGTGATTGCTTAGCCACAATATACTCAATCAATTCTGACTTCGTCATAGCCTCTTCCTGATACCAGTTTCGTAGAATACCAATAGTATAAACCAGAATAGTGTGCTTAACCCAATGGGTTAAGCACACTATTTATTCACTTTCCTGATCTTGTCCTTGGTTTTCCATCTGTGCCTTGATCAATTCGCCAATCGTAGTCGGCCCGGCTCGCTCAGCAGGACGCTGGCGCATTTCTTTCATCGCCGTTTTCTCTTCTTCTACGTCTTTAGCTTTAATGGACAGGCTAATCGTGCGGTTTTTACGGTCAACATTAACAATCTTACATTCGACCTGATCACCTTCTTTGATTGCTTCACGAGCATCATCCAACTTATCACGGCTTATTTCGGAAACCTTGAGCGAGCCTTCAACGCTATCAGCCAGCTCAATAGTTACCAACTTAGGCTCAACCGCCTTTGCTGTTCCAGTAACGATGGTGCCTTTATCATTGACCGCCACATATTCGGCAAAAGGATCGCTATCCAATTGCTTAATTCCCAATGAGATACGCTCTCTCTCTGGATCAATTGAAAGAATAACGGTTTCAATTTCATCGCCTTTCTTGAAGCTACGAACGGCTTCTTCACCTGTATCGCTCCAGGAAATATCTGACATATGAACCAAACCATCAATTCCGCCGTCCAGACCGATGAAGATCCCAAAATCAGTAATCGATTTAATCGTCCCGGAAATTTTTGAACCTTTCGCGTGACCAGCAGCAAACTCTTCCCACGGATTGGGAATACACTGTTTTACGCCCAAAGAAATACGACGACGCTCTTCATCAATATCCAAAATCATCACTTCAATTTCTTCGCCCGCTTGAACTAGCTTTGAAGGATGTACATTTTTATTGGTCCAGTCCATTTCGGAAACGTGAATCAGGCCTTCAATACCTTCTTCAATTTCTGCAAAACAACCATAATCGGTCAGATTGGTCACTCGCGCTTTCACCTTGGTATTCTCTGGGTAACGCGCTTTGATTTCACCCCATGGATCATCGCCAAGCTGTTTCAGCCCCAAGGACACTCGATTCTTTTCCTTATCGAACTTCAATACCTTCACTTTGATTTCATCACCTATGGCAACGATTTCACTCGGATGCTTAATCCGTTTCCAGGCCATATCTGTAATGTGTAACAGACCGTCCACTCCACCCAAATCAACAAAGGCACCATAATCCGTCAGATTTTTTACGATACCGTCAACACTCATACCCTCTTCCAAGGTGGCCAAGAGTTGATCACGATCAGCACTATTTTCCTTCTCAAGCACAGCACGACGTGAAACGACAACGTTATTGCGTTTTTGATCTAATTTTATAACCTTAAATTCAAGCGCTTTACCCTCAAGGTGAATCGGCTCTCGAATTGGCCGCACATCCACCAAAGAACCGGGCAAAAAGGCACGTACTTCATTCAAATCGACAGTGAAGCCACCTTTAACTTTACCGTTAATCACACCAACAACCATTTCACCCGCTTCGTAAGCTTTTTCTAACTGCTCCCAAGACTCGGCTCGACGTGCTTTTTCGCGGGAAAGGCGTGTTTCACCAAATCCATCTTCTAAGCTTTCCAAGGCGACTCTAACTTCATCGCCAACATTCAGTTCTAATTCGCCTGATTCATTAACAAACTGGCTTCGTGGAATGAAGCCCTCTGACTTAAGTCCGGCATTGACCGTGACCCAATCATTATCTATGGCAACCACAACCCCGGAAATAATGGAGCCGGGTTTCATTTCAACTGACTTTAAACTTTCTTCAAATAGGTCTGCAAAGCTCTCGCTCATCATCTTTACCTGTATCATTACGACATAAATGACGTTACCGCCACTTACTTAACCATGCATCCAGCCATCTGCATGGGTCTATTGGTCAATGCCCGGACTCGCATAGCTGGTATATTTGCGACATCCAGACTCTCTTAAATAGTGTCGATCAAGGCCTTTTTCTTCACCTCAATCATCACCCGTTCAAATACTTCTTCAATCCCGAGATCCGTACTATCCAACACTAATGCATCGGGGGCAGGACGCAGTGGAGAGACGCTTCGATTTGCATCCCTTTCATCGCGTTTTTGGATATCCTCGAAAAGATCGCGAAGGCTAACATCAAAACCCTTTTCTTTCAACTGGTTATGGCGCCTTTTTGCTCGCTCCTCCGCGTTCGCCGTCAAAAACACTTTAACAGCCGCATCGGGAAAAACAACGGTTCCCATGTCTCGTCCGTCGGCCACTAATCCTGGGGCCTCTCTAAAAGCCCTTTGCCTTGCCAACAAGGCTTCCCGAACTTGGGCAAACGCCGCAACGAAAGAGGCATTATTACTGCAAGTTTCCGAGCGAATATCATCGCTGACATCCTCACCCTCTAAAACGACCCTGCAAACAGGCGTATCGGTCGCCGGCAGGAATTGCACATCCAAATGAGCAGCCAAAACCTCCAACGCACTTTCATCATCCATCTGCACAGCATGCAACTCTGCCGCCAGCGCCAGCACTCGATAGAGCGCCCCACTATCCAACAAATGCCAATTTAATTGCTTGGCTAAAAGATAACTAATCGTTCCTTTACCAGACCCTCCAGGCCCGTCAATAGTAATAACTGGCGTTGAAATTTCTGTCATGAATTTTTGCCTATCCGAATAGTCATTCCGACTCGATTCGCTAACTCTACGAAATCAGGAAAAGAGGTAGCGACATTAGCGCAGTTTTGAATCACAACCTGGTTCTTTGCGACTAAGGCTGCGATAGAAAATGCCATTGCAATTCGATGGTCACCGTGACTATTCACTGTTCCACCCTGTATCGCTCCCCCCTCAATGATCATTCCATCAGGTGTCGACTTAGCGTTGACACTCAGAGCTTCCAGACCATCAGCCATCACCTGAATACGATCACTTTCCTTCACCCTTAATTCTTCCGCGCCCTTTAATACTGTCGTACCTTCAGCACAGGCCGCAGCGATAAATAACACCGGAAACTCATCAATCGCCAAGGGCACCTGATCCTGCGGAATGTCTATCCCTTTAAGCCGAGAGTAGCGCACCCGAAGGTCAGCAACAGGCTCTCCACCAGCAATTCGTTTGTTCAATAATTCTATGTTCGCGCCCATCTGTTGCAAAATATTGATTATACCGATGCGGGTGGGATTGATACCGACATGCTCTATGGTTAAATCAGAACCGGGTACAATACTGGCCGCCACCAGAAAAAAAGCCGCCGAGGAAATATCTGCCGGGATATCAATAATACTACCCTTAAGCTTACCGCCACCCTCTAACCTAATTTCCCTTTGCATATCAGAAAGCTGCCTGACTTTAACGTCATAACCAAAACCCGCCAGCATTCGCTCGGTATGATCCCGGGTTGGCGCTGGCTCAATAACCGTTGTCGTACCCTCGGCATACAAGCCAGCCAATAACAAACTGGATTTCACCTGAGCACTAGCAACCGGCATTTTGTAATGAATCCCATGAAGACGACTTCCACCTTTGATTTTCATGGGCGGCTTGCCCCCTTGGGTTTCAATAACCGCCCCCATTTCACGTAAAGGTTTAGCCACACGTTCCATCGGACGACCTGAAAGAGATGAATCTCCGGTTAATTCAACGTCGAAAGGCTGTGCTGACAGCAATCCCGCCAATAACCGCATTGAAGTGCCCGAATTACCAAGATAAAGTGCTCCCGGTGATTTTTTTAGACCACTGCGGCCCACCCCGTAAATTTTTACCTTGCCCTGATGCGGCCCTTCAATCACCACACCCATATCTCGGAATGCCTGGAGTGTTGCCAGACTGTCTTCACCTTCAAGAAATCCAGAAACCTCTGTTTCACCTTCAGCAATGGCACCCAGCATAATTGAGCGGTGAGAGATAGATTTATCACCAGGTACCCGGATACTGCCGCTTAAAGGCTGGCCCGCTTCGGCATAAAAAGTAATATCGCTTTCTGTCATAGATTCTACGTAGGCTCGATGAGCCAATAATTTAGTAAAATGATCCCGCGCCGCTTTGGCACGGGTGAATATGCCCATCATGGCTTTGCTGTCTTTTTGTTCTAAAGCGGTCCGCAATTCCGCCACGCCTTGTGAAAATTTATCCAGGCTGCTGAGCACGGCTTGACGGTTAGCCAAAAATATATCATGCCACATTGTCGGATCACTGGAAGCGATACGTGTAAAATCCCGAAAACCACCGGCGGCATAACGGAAGATTTCTTGGTTTTCATCCTGTTTGGCTAAAGTATCCACCAACGAATAGGCCAGCAGGTGAGGCAAATGACTGGTAGCGGCTAAGATCTGATCATGTTGCTGAACATTCATTTCCAACACCTGTGCACCCACGGCCGTCCATAATTGACGTACTGTTTCCAATGCCCTTGGCTCGGTGTTTGGCAGTGGCGTCAAAATGACCTTATGCTGCTGGTATAGCATTTCATCGACAGCATTGATTCCGCTTTTTTCCGATCCGGCAATGGGGTGTCCGGGCACAAAATTGCCCGGAACTTCTTCAAATACACGTTTCAGGGCATCCACCACAATGCCTTTGGCGCTACCGGCATCAGTCACAATGGTTCGCGCCTCCAAGGACTCACGTATTTGATCGAGGACGTTCTCAATACCAAGCACTGGCGTGGCAATAAACACTAAATCCGCATTTTTAACTGCAGTAGCCGGATTAAGCGTGTATTCGTCGATAACACCCAACTCTACCGCTCGCTTAAGATTGACTTCGTTACGACCAACACCAACAACCTTCTTCACAACACCGGCTTTGCGTGCGGCTTGCGCCAGAGAACCGCCGATCAGCCCTACACCGATCACCACGAGTCGATTAATGGGCAACAATGAGGAGAAATTTTGCGTCATATTAATATTCAATTTTCGACTGAAAATTTACGGCGACCTGATGACTAGAGTACAGCAATGGGGTATGAACCAAGCAACTTAAGTTCGGCGGCTTCATCGGCAATCGTATCAAGAACAGCTTTTACCTTTTCCTCCTGACAATGCCCTTCAAAATCCACAAAGAACACATAGGTCCAGGTTCCCGTTCGCGATGGTCGGGTTTCCACCCGGGTCAACATAATACCGGCTTCCTGAAAGGGCTTAAGCACCAAGTAGAGGGCACCTGGCTTATTACGCATGGCAATAATGACTGAGGTCTTATCATTACCACTCGCAGCAACAGACTCCTGACCTACGATTAAAAAGCGTGTCGCATTATCCGGCTCATCCTCGATATTAGTGGCCAGCTTGTTAAGACCATAGGTTTCTGCCGCCATGTCCCCCGCTATTGCCGCTGTTAATTCAGCATTATCACTCTCTGCCACTAATCGCGCCGCTTCGGCGTTACTGCCCACACTGATGCGTTCTGCCTTCGGCAAATGCGTATTCAGCCATTTCCGGCACTGCGCTAAAGATTGTTCATGCGAATAAATTCGTTTAATTTGATCAGCAGCCAAGTCACCCTTGGTCAAGAGATGATGATGTATTCTGAGTTCTACCTCACCACAGATTTTGAGTGATGACTTCATAAAACTATCGAGCGTCGAATTCACCATACCTTCTGTCGAATTCTCCACCGGCACCACACCATAGTTGGCATTGCCAGATTCTACTTCCCGGAACACCTCATCAATAGCCGCCAGTGGCACACTGACGACTGAATGGCCAAAGTGTTTTAGCGCCGCCGCCTGGGTGAAAGTACCTTCAGGTCCGAGAAAAGCAACGCGCATCGGTTGTTCCATTGCCAGGCAGATGGACATAACCTCCCGAAAAATTCGGGCCATCTCCTCATCTGCCACAGGGCCGGTATTACGCGCCATAATCTCCCGTAACACCTGAGCTTCTCGTTCCGGGCGATAGAACACGGCTTTGCCTGCATTCTTGGCTTTCATTTTGACATCGGCAACTTGTTGAGCACAACTGGCTCGCGCATTGATTAGGCGCTGAATTTCAGCATCAATTTTATCAATCTGCTGACGTATTTCGCTCAGTTGTTTTTGTTCGGTATCCGCTGTATTCATATAACTTCGTTCGAGTTAACCGTTATTCTGTTGCACTCTCTTCACCACCGTCGCCCTGAATCTCAGCAACATTGTCATCCTCATCCGGCTCCTCAATACGTTCCACGCCGACGAGTTTTTCATCGCCACTGACTTTAATCAAAGTAACACCTTGAGTGTTCCTACCCAATACAGAAATCTCATCTGTACGTGTGCGCACGAGAGTCCCTTTGTTGCTGATCAACATAATTTCATCGCCATCAAAAACCGGCACAGCACCGACCAACTCGCCATTACGTTTGCTGGTCTGCATCGCAATCACGCCTGAACCACCTCGGTTATGCACCGGGAACTCATCCATATCCGTGCGTTTCCCATAGCCATTGGCGCTGACGCAAAGCAGGCGCATATTTTCTTCTGGGATAATTAGAGAAATCACCCTTTGCCCACTTTTCATGCGAATGCCACGCACACCTCTTGCCGTACGCCCCATCGGCCTCACATCAGATTCATTAAAACGAACCGCCTTGCCTGAATTACCGCAGAGGATGATATCTTTATTGCCATCAGTAATGGCAGCACCGATCAGCGTATCCTCTTCATTCAAATCAACCGCAATCAGGCCAGA
Source organism: Pseudomonadales bacterium (assembly GCA_021736745.1). Taxonomy (GTDB): domain Bacteria; phylum Pseudomonadota; class Gammaproteobacteria; order Pseudomonadales; family IMCC2047; genus JAJFKB01. The sequence goes on along the minus strand of JAIPFG010000043.1, from coordinate 6,028 downwards.
ACTGCGTTGTCGCGAAAAATTCATCAGCGGGGTTTTTTTCACCGTGCCGCTCGCCGTTGCCATAAAGATATAGTGATCTTCGGTATACTCATGCACCGGTAATACCGTAGTAATACGTTCCTCCTCTCCCAACGGCAGCAAGTTCACCATTGGCCTACCTTTAGCGGTACGACTGGCCACCGGTATTTGATATACCTTTAACCAATACACCTTACCGCGATTGGAAAAACACAGAATGGTATCGTGGGTGCTGGCAACCAAAATATGCTCTACAAAATCCTCATCTTTTACCGCTGCCGCCATTTTGCCTTTACCGCCACGACGTTGCGCTTGATAGGTGCCCACTGGCTGAGTCTTAGCATAGCCACCATGCGATAGCGTAACGACCATATCCTCTTCCGTAATCAAATCTTCCATGGTGAGGTCTTGCTGACTTTGCATAATCTCAGTGCGTCGCTCGTCGCCAAACTGATCTTTAACTTCCTCCAACTCTTCCCGAATCACTTGCATTAACCGCTCACGACTTCCCAGGATTTCCAGTAGCCCCGTGATTCGATCGATAAGTTCCTTATACTCTGCAACCAGCTTTTCCTGTTCCAAACCCGTTAAACGGTGCAAACGTAAATCTAAAATTGCCTGCGCCTGCTCCGGACTTAAATAATATTTACCATCCCGATAACCATATTGAGGTGCCAGAGTATCCGGTCGACAAACATCCGCACCTGCACGCTCAAGCATCTCCATAACAGCCCCGGGAGCCCAGGCTTCTGCTAAGAGTTTTTCCTTCGCTTCGGCAGAACTGGGCGACGCTTTGATTAGCGCAATCACCGGATCGATATTCGATAATGCAACCGCCTGACCCTCCAGAATATGCCCACGCTCACGCGCTTTACGCAGTTCATAAATGGTACGCCGTGTCACCACTTCTCGGCGGTGACGAACAAAGGCATTCAATAATTGCTTGAGGTTTAGCGTTTTTGGTTGCCCATCGACCAACGCAACCACATTGATACCAAATACGTTTTGCATCTGTGTTTGCGCGTACAGATTATTTAATATCACTTCCGGCACTTCACCGCGACGCAACTCAATGACAATTCGCATGCCGTCCTTGTCTGACTCGTCACGTAATTCCGAAATACCCTGCAGGTGTTTTTCTTTTACCAGTTCGGCAATTTTTTCAATCAAACGGGCCTTGTTCACCTGATAGGGCAGCTCCGTCACAACCAACGTGTGCTTACTGGTTTTTTCGTCGGTCTCGATATGGTGGCGTGCACGCAAATAAATTTTGCCTCGCCCGGTGCGGTATGCTTCGACAATACCTGCACGGCCATTAATAAAGGCTGCAGTGGGGAAATCCGGGCCAGGAATATGCTCCATCAACTCTGCCAGCTCAATCTCCGGATTAGCCATCAGCGCAAGACAACCGTTGATCACTTCCGTTAAGTTGTGTGGTGGAATATTGGTCGCCATGCCGACAGCAATACCGGATGAGCCGTTGACCAACAAATTGGGGATTCGGGTGGGCATGACCTCGGGAATCATCTCCGTGCCATCATAATTGGGCACGTAATCGACAGTTTCCTTATCCAGATCAGCCAGTATCTGGTGGGAAATTTTATCCATGCGAATTTCCGTATAGCGCATCGCCGCCGCAGAATCACCATCCACTGATCCAAAGTTGCCCTGTCCGTCTACCAGCATATAGCGCATGGAAAAGGGTTGCGCCATACGTACAATGGTGTCGTATACCGCCGTATCGCCATGTGGATGATATTTACCAATCACATCCCCGACCACCCGCGCTGATTTTTTATAGGGCTTGTTATAATCGTTACCTAATACACTCATCGCAAACAGCACCCGCCGGTGCACTGGCTTCAAACCATCTCGCACGTCAGGCAACGCCCGTCCGACAATAACGCTCATCGCATAATCGAGATAAGATTGTTTTAGCTCATTTTCAATATTGACGGGTAAAATTTCTTTGGCTAACTCACCCATAGAAGTCTATATCCTGTTCCACTCATTCTTTTAATATCCGGCGAATAAACGACCGATAATGACGACCCACAAACCCTAGCCAGGCCAACTCAAAAGGAAGCGATTCTAGCATAGAAACTACCAAGATTTCACAATACCATGCGTTAAAATCAGAAATATCAGCAACGGGCTGAATTCCACCCCAAGCAAGCATTTCAACAGGGATATTCTCAAGTCTGCTGGACAGAATAAGGTCTAGATGAAACAATCGCCCGCTGCAAAACCCGATAAGCCACTATTTACTGTAAACCACCATGCCAAAGCAAACAGTCGACAGTCTGATTCACGCCAAATGGATAATTCCCGTCAACCCGAATAACCGGGTTTTGTTAAATCACGCGATTGCCATTAAGCAAGGCCTCATCCTTGACATTCTCGACTCAACCTTGGCCGATAAAACCTATAAATCCAGCAAAACTTATCGACTTGACTCCCATGCGATTATTCCCGGCCTGATCAATGCGCATGGCCATGCCAGCATGACCCTGTTTCGTGGTCTGGCGGACGATTTACCGCTGATGAGCTGGCTCAATAATCACATTTGGCCAGCGGAACGACGGTGGGTCAGCGACGAGTTCGTTGCCGACGGAACAGAGCTGGCCATCGCAGAAATGCTGTTGAGCGGCACGACCTGCTTTAACGATATGTACTTCTACCCAAACATTACGGCAAAAATGGCTCATAAGCATAAAATAAGGGCACAAATCATGATGCCGATCCTTGAGTTCCCCAGCGCCTGGGCGGATAACGCCGAAGAGTATATTCATAAGGGTCTAGCGCTTCATGATGACTATCGCAACCATGATTTGATCAACATAGGATTTGGCCCGCATGCCCCCTATACCGTTTCGGATGAATCCCTTGAAAGAATCAGGGTGCTCGCTGACGAATTGGATGCTGTGGTGCATATCCACCTCCATGAAACCGAACAGGAAATTGAAGAAGCTTTGCGCCAAGGAGGCGAGAGACCTCTGCAACGGCTTGACCGCATCGGCCTCCTCTCTCCAAGATTACAATGCGTGCATATGACGCAGCTTAATAAAGAGGATATCAATCTCCTCCAGGAAAATGGCTGCCATGTGATTCATTGTCCTGAATCTAATTTAAAGCTTGCCAGCGGTTTCTGTCCTATTGCACAGCTAATGGATGCCGGTATTAATGTCGCACTCGGAACAGACGGCGCCGCCAGTAACAACGATCTGGACATGCTTGGAGAAGCTAAAACAGCGGCGCTGCTCGCGAAAGGGGTTTCCCGGAATGCCGCATCGGTTCCAGCACACCAAGCGCTGCGAATGGCAACCATCAATGGCGCAAAAGCGCTTGGACTGGACGCCAGTATCGGCAGCCTGGAAGCCAACAAGAGTGCGGACATTACCGCCATTAACTTAAACCAACTGATAGACCAACCAATCTACGATCCCATTTCACACCTCATTTACAGCACCTGCGGACAAAAAGTCTCTCACGTCTGGATCAAAGGAAAGCTGTTGGTGGAACAGGGCGAACTCACTTCATTGGACACTAAAGCATTACAATACAAGGTGGTCGAATGGCGTGATAAAATCAGAATCGCCGAAAATCAACAGAGCATGCAATTTTAGCCATAAATAACGTTTTTAAGGTAAAAACCTAGATGTCAAAACCCCAAGCGCAACAACAGCCAAACAACGATAATGGCGCCCCGAGAATGGAAAATGTTGATCACGCGGAAATCGCCAAATTTGAAGCCATTGCCAACCGCTGGTGGGATGCTGAGAGCGAATTCAAACCGCTGCATCAAATTAATCCACTTAGACTTAATTTTATTGATCAAATTGCATCACTTAATGGCAAAAAGGTACTCGACGTAGGTTGTGGCGGCGGTATTCTCTCTGAGTCAATGGCCCACCGCGGCGCAAATGTCACAGGTATTGATATGGGAGAAACACCGATTAATGTTGCGCGACTCCATAGCCTGGAGTCCAACGTTACCATTGAATATTGGCAAATGAGCGCCGAATCGCTCGCAGAAAAAATTGACCAAAACCCTCAGCAACAATTCGATGTCATCACCTGCTTGGAGATGCTGGAACATGTCCCCGACCCAGGTTCGGTGATTAACGCCTGTGCCAGCATGTTAAAACCTGGCGGACACTTGTTTCTCTCTACTATCAACCGTAATCCGAAAGCTTATTTGTTCGCCATCGTCGGCGCAGAGTATTTGTTGAAACTGCTACCTCGCGGAACCCACGATTATGCCAAATTCATTCGCCCTTCAGAGTTAGCCGCCTGGGTCCGCGATGCACACCTGGACGTGCATCAGATGATTGGCCTGGTCTATAACCCCATCACACAAACCTATAAACTGGCAGACGACATTGACGTGAATTACATGATGCATGCCACTAAAGCGGAATGAAAAACAAAACCTCAACTCAGTCCAGTCTGGCGGCAGTACTCTTTGACCTGGACGGAACCCTGCTTGATACCGCCCAAGATTTGGCCCAAGCGCTTAATCATCTCTTGACAGAGGAAGGGAAAACGCCATTGCCTTTCGAGCAAATCCGGCAAGTTGTTTCGAATGGTGGCAATGCTATGGTATCTCTGGGCTTTGGCACCAAGCCCGACACAGAGGAACATCAATCACTTTATCAACGACTCCTGGACATCTATGGCCAGCAGTTGACCAATCATACGGCTCCTTTTCCAGGCATCGTTCCTTTGCTATCCACTCTGGATCAATTTGACTTACCTTGGGGCGTCGTCACTAATAAGCCCAGCATCTACTCTTTGCCCATTATGGCTCAGATGAAATTCGATCCTCCCTGTTCCGCACTGGTTTGCGCCGACCAGGTATCTGAGCGTAAGCCACACCCCGAATCCATGCTAAGAGCTTGCCAACTGATCGGTTGCGATCCCAAGAGAACGCTCTATGTGGGCGATCATCAGCGTGACATTGAAGCTGGCCGTAATGCCGGCATGATTACCATTGCCGCTTTATACGGTTATATTGACACGGACGAGGACCCGCAAAGCTGGGGCGCAGATTATTATATTGATCACCCGGATGAATTAACCCAATTACTCCACACCCATTTTTAATTGAGGATGTATTGATACATCAGCCCGATTCACTCATTAAAATACCGCTTTAGGAGCCCACTTTGACCGCCATAGAAAAATACCAGCCTAGCCAAGACCTCTTAAAGAACCGTGTCATTCTGGTCACAGGTGCAGGTGATGGCATTGGCCGCGCCGCAGCAAAAACCTACGCAGCGCATGGTGCCACCGTTATTTTACTGGGCCGCACCAGCAAAAAACTCGAATCAGTCTACGACGACATCGTTGCACAGGGTTGGCCGCAACCTTTGATTCATCCACTTGACCTTGAACTGGCTACGCCGGAGGATTATGACCAGCTTGCCAGCGCTATCCATGATGAACTGGGTCACTTAGACGGTATACTGCATAACGCCAGCATGCTCGGCAAACGCACGCCTATCGCCAACTATGATGTTAATACCTGGTGTCAGGTGATGCATGTCAATGTCACTGCACAATTTATGCTGACACAAGCCTTACTGCCGCTGCTGGAAAAATCCCCCGATGCCTCTATTATTTTTACGTCTTCCGGCGTCGGACGCAAAGGACGAGCCTTTTGGGGCGCTTATGCCGTTTCTAAGTTCGCCACTGAAGGGCTAATGGAAGTACTTGCCGACGAGTTGGATGGTATTTCATCTATTCGTGTCAATTGCATTAATCCTGGCGCCACCCGCACACGTATGAGAGCGCAAGCCTATCCCGCCGAAGATGTGAAAAAAAACCCGCACCCTGAAGAGATCATGAATCTTTATTTATATCTGATGGGACCCGATAGCCAAGGCGTTCAAGGCCAGTCTCTCAACGCTCAATAATCCCCTTAACAAGGCCTCAACGACATCTTTTGGCAGGGCGACAATATTTTGTCGTCCAACTAGGCCTTACCTTACCCCCACCACCAAAAACC
>JAIPFG010000042.1 GCA_021736745.1 Pseudomonadales bacterium | reverse complement strand
TCGCCGACGAGAAAGCCAATGGTTTGTTCTGGGGTGTTGGGGCCATTACTAAGGCTCAGTGCGCGATAGTTTCTAACTAACTGATTAATTGTTGTTGTATTCTCAACAGCCTTCTTCGGATAAGAATAGATTATTTTATAGTTGGTCTCTGTATCTGGTGTAAGCCGCACTTTAGTGGCATTGTGGGCAGAGGCCCCCGCTGGGGTAACCACGGTGAGACGCTTTAATGCGGGTATGTCGGATATCATTTGCGCGGAAAGTCGTTCGAATTGTAATTGAGTGAGAATTTGGGAATAGCCCGAAATTGCTGCGCTTAAAGTGTTTAGGGCAACAATATGCCTTCTTTTTTCATCCTGTAATTTAGCGGTAGAGGTTGAAGCTAATGCATTGAAGGCTGCTAATTTCTGTTTTCTGGCTTCTGTAGAGATATAGTTTTGCGCAAAAAAGGATAGGAAGCCGCCAACGAATAAAACTAAAATCACAGGTAGGTAGTGTTTAGAAAGTTGTGGTGATCTCATTTAAGCTGGTTCCTCACGGATAGTCCGTTATCAGGTTTTGGCATTACTCGACTGAGAACTCTTCGTTGGACTGAATGTTTATTGGTAAGGTCGATATAAATCAGAGGTCTTTCAATAATCCAGCCAAGGCTGAAGACGTTACTTTCCGCTCTGTGTTAATCAGCAAGAAGCCCTTGGACTAATCATCTATAAGGACCTCAAGATTACCTGTGTCTAAGTATAGGCGGGACTGGCGAAAAGCAAATAAAATATCGGATAAACCGCCGTGCATTTTATGAAGATCAATCTTTGGGGAATTTAGTGGTAATGGGGTTTTAGCTGGCGTATTGAAAACGGCATTGAATCTATTGTCGAAAGCGTTTACAATCCGCCGCTGAGCTTATTGATGGAAATTGGACGTGCCCAGCATTGCCAATATATTTTGTGAGAAGCCCCTTTTTAGGGGCTTTTTGTTTCTCAGCAGCCAGTAAAGAACGATACATACTAATGCAAAGTATGGGCGATATGCCCGTTTATTACTGGGTCTGGTGGTAAGGCTTTAAGGTGAATAAGTGGTGCAGAGTGATACAAAGTTAGCCGCTTTGGTTGAGCCGGTAGTGAATGCTCTGAATTTGCAATTATGGGGCATTGAGCGCTTGACTCTGGATCAGCGTAAAACAATACGTGTCTATATTGATCATGAAGATGGTGTGAAGCTCTCGGATTGTGAAGAGGTCAGCAGGCAACTGAGCAGCTTGTTTGATGTGGAAGACCCTATTTCGGGAGAGTATGTATTAGAGGTTTCCTCTCCGGGAATGGATCGTCCTCTTTTTATAGCGGAGCACTATCTTAAATATGTGGGGCACGTGGTGAATGTGAAATTGCGACGCCCATTTGAAGGAAGACGAAGATTTAAAGGTATTTTACGTGCGGTTGAAAATGACGAGGTAAGTCTCGTGGTAGACCAGCACGAATATTTATTACCTATTGAGAGTATCGAGAAAGCAAATATAGTGCCCCAGTTCGGTTAATGAATCGCCGCTGGATTTCTAACGAGGCAGAGTGAAATGAGTAAAGAGGTCTTATTAGTTGTAGAAGCCGTATCCAACGAAAAGGGTGTGCCGGAAGCGATCATTTTCGAAGCGATTGAATTGGCTTTAGCGACGGCTACTCGCAAACGCTATGGCGATGACGAGCAGGCTGATATCCGTGTTGCGATTGACCGGGAAACTGGGGATTATGAGAGTTTTCGGCGATGGATGGTTTGGGCTGATGGCTTGGTTGATGAAGATGATGACGGAATAGAGTTTTCGCCGACGATACACATCACGTTGGAGGACGCTCAAGCGAAGGACCCCTCCCTTAAAGTGGGTGATATCTGGGAAGAACAGATTGAAAACGTTGAATTTGGGCGGATCGCTGCACAAACTGCAAAACAGGTTATCGTACAAAAAGTACGAGATGCTGAGCGCGCCAAGGTGGTAGAAGCTTATCGTCACCAGGTAGGGCAGGTGGTTAATGGCACGGTGAAGAAGGTAACCCGGGACCAGATTATTGTCGATTTAGGGAATAACGCTGAAGCACAGTTGCCACGCGAATATATGATCCCTAAAGAAATGTTTAGAATGAATGACCGAATTCGTGCGCTGCTGGTTGAGGTGAATCCAGAAGTACGCGGACCGCAGTTAATTGTGAGTCGTGCAGCTCCGGAATTACTGCTCGAGCTATTTAAAATTGAAGTGCCTGAAGTGTCTGAGCAGGTTGTCGAGATACGTGCGGCGGCTCGTGACCCTGGAGCGCGGGCTAAAATCGCAGTTAAAACCAATGATGGCCGTATCGACCCTGTTGGGGCCTGTGTTGGCATGCGTGGTTCGCGCGTACAGGCTGTTTCAAACGAATTAGCTGGTGAGCGCATCGACATTGTGTTGTGGGATGATAACCCCGCGCAGCTGGTGATTAATGCTCTGGCTCCGGCCGAAATCGAATCCATTGTGATGGATGAAGAGGCACATTCAATGGATGTGGCGGTAGCGGCAGATAATTTGGCCGTAGCAATCGGTCGTAGTGGACAAAATGTTCGTCTGGCCGGTGAGCTGACTGGCTGGTCAATAAACGTGATGACAGAAGAAGATGCCGGCGCTAAACAAGAGCAGGAAATGGGGTCGATTATTGAGCGCTTTATGGAGCGTTTGGATGTAGATGAGGACTTGGCTGTTGTGTTGGTCGAAGAAGGTTTTACCTCATTGGAGGAAATTGCCTATGTGCCCATCGAAGAAATGTTGGCCATTGAAGGTTTTGACGAGGAAATTGTCAATGCTTTGCGGTCACGGGCTAAGGATGTGCTATTAACGCAAGCCATTGCTTCAGAAGAAGAGTTAGAAGGTGCAGAGCCTGCGCAGGATTTGTTGGAAATGGAGGGCATGGACAAACACCTGGCCTTTATTTTGGCCAGCAAAGGCATCATTACAATGGAAGATTTGGCTGAGCAGTCTGTGGATGAGCTGCTGGATATTGAAGGCATGGAAGAAGAGCGTGCGGGCAAGCTGATTATGAAAGCCCGTGAGCCTTGGTTTGCCGATCAGAACGAACAAAGCTAGGTTAACCGCTTTATTATGGTAAAAGCATTAAAGGTACAGGAGAGCTGAGAATGGCAGAAGTAACGGTAGCAAAGCTAGCCGAAATAGTAGGCGCTCCCGTTGATCGTTTGCTAATGCAAATGAAAGAAGCTGGTCTTGAGCATGTTGCAGCGAAGGATAAAGTTTCCGACGAAGAGAAACAAACCTTATTGTCCTATTTAAAACGTTGTCATGGCGATAGTGATACTGCGCCGAAAAAGATTACTTTGAAACGGAAAGTCACTACGCAGTTAAAAACCTCAAGTACTCAGGGGCGAAGTGCCAAGACAGTCAATGTGGAAGTGCGCAAAAAACGTACTTATGTAAAACGAAGCGCTATTGAAGCACAACAAAGCGCTGAGAAGCTTGAAGCAGAAGTGCTGCGTCGCGAAGAGGAAAAGCGTTTAGAAGAAGAACAGGCCGCAATATTGGCGGCAGAACAAGCTGAGCTTGAGAAACAAGCCAAGGTGGAACAAGCCGAAACAGCGCCGGAACTTGAAGTCGCAGCAGTGCAAGAAGAGACGATGCAGAGTGGCGCTGACGCAGAAATTTCGACTGCCCCAGCTGAGGAGGTTGAAGTTGGGGAGCCTTCGGAGTCGGATGACGAGCCAGCGGTGAAAGAGCTTAGCGAAGCAGAACGACTTAAGCTGGAGAAGGAAGAGCGTGAATCTCTAAAAACACCTGACAAGAAAGCGAAGAAAGTAGAAAAATCTAAAACTTCTAAGAAAAAGTGGATTGAAGAGGCGGATGAAATATTTGAAGAAGAAATTCTACATAAACCTGCCCCTAAACGCGTATATGTGGAGCCGAAAATAGCTAAACCAACCAAATTCCTTAAACAGCATGGCTTTGCTAGGCCTGCTGCACGAGTATTAAAAGAAGTTGCCATACCGGATAGTATACTGGTGTCTGAGTTAGCTCAGCGCATGTCTGTAAAGGCGACGGATATTATCAGGGCGTTGATGAAAATGGGCGTCATGACAACCATTAATCAGGCTATCGACCAGGAAACGGCTGTATTAGTCGTTGAAGAAATGGGTCATAAGTACCGTCTGGAGCAGCCGAAGAATTTAGAGCAAGAGCTGCTAAAAGATATTAATTACGAGGGCGAAGAAGTTGCGCGTGCGCCCGTAGTGACGGTCATGGGTCACGTTGATCATGGTAAGACCTCGCTGTTGGATTATATTCGTAAAACCAAGGTGACGGCTGGCGAATCAGGCGGAATTACTCAACACATTGGCGCCTATCATGTTGAAACGGACAAAGGCATGGTTTGTTTCCTGGATACGCCGGGACATGCCGCGTTTACGGCTATGCGAGCGCGTGGAGCACAGGCCACGGATATCGTTATCCTGGTGGTCGCTGCGGACGATGGCGTCATGCCACAAACCGAAGAAGCAATTCAACACGCCCGTTCAGCTGGGGTGCCTATTGTTGTGGCGATTAATAAAATCGATAAAGAATCCGCAGATATCGATAGGGTCAAAAATGAGCTGGTGACGAAGGATGTGATTCCCGAAGATTGGGGAGGAGACGTTCAATTTATACCAGTATCTGCTCACACCGGAAAGGGTATCGATGATTTATTGGATGCCGTGCTGTTACAGGCCGAAATTTTAGAGTTGAAAGCGGTTCCAGAAGCGCCTGCTCGTGGTGTTGTGGTTGAGGCGCGTCTTGATAAAGGGAGAGGTGCTGTCGCAACGTTACTCGTTCAGAATGGGACTCTTGAACAAGGTAATGCCATTATTGCCGGGCAGGTTTACGGGCGAGCCAGAGCACTGATGGATGAAAACGGTAAAACGGTAAAACGTGCAGGACCTTCAATCCCAGTTGAGGTGTTGGGTTTAACCGAAACGCCCAATGCCGGGGATGATTTCTTGGTATTGCCCAATGAGCGCATGGCGCGTGAATTGGCCGAATATCGCAAGCAACTGCATAAGGTGGAAGCCCAGGCTTCTCGTCAGGCAGTACAGTTGGAAAACCTATTCGCCAATATGGGTGAAGGGCAGCCGCGCATACTCAATATTGTGCTTAAAACGGATGTGCGGGGTAGTTTGGAGGCCTTGAGTTCTGCTCTGGAAAAAATTGGTAATGATGAGGTGAAGGTTGCGATCGTTTCCAGCGGAGTTGGCGGTATTTCAGAAACCGATGCAAATTTGGCGGTTTCCACAGGCGCTGTGGTGATTGGGTTTAATGTCAGGGCCGATGCGTCAGCGCGCAAGGTGTTTGAAGAAAATGGTACTGATTTGCGCTATTACAGTGTGATCTACGATATCGTAGATGATGTTAAAAATGCGTTGTCAGGTATGTTGGCGCCAGAATATAAAGAAACGATTGTGGGTGTTGCGGAAGTGCGGGACATCTTTACTTCGCCTAAATATGGATCCATTGCTGGTAGCATGGTCATTGAAGGCACCATATACCGCAATAAACCAATCCGTGTGTTGCGCGATGATGTGGTGATCTATGAGGGCGAGTTGGAATCGTTACGGCGCTTTAAAGATGATGCCAACGAAGTGAGAAGTGGCATGGAGTGTGGTATTGGTGTTAAGAATTATACCGATGTCAAAGTAGGCGATAAAATCGAAGTATATGATCTAGTAGCCGTTGAACGCACACTTTAGGCCAGCAGAATGAGCCGGAACAGAAAAACCCATGGCAGATTATAGCCGCACACAACGCGTAGCCGATCAAATTCAGCGAGAACTGGCGAGTTTGATTCAGCTCGAAATGAAAGATCCTCGACTAGGTATGGTGACCGTTAGTGCCGTGGACCTGAGCCGTGATATGAGCTACGCGGATGTATTTGTCACTGTGTTAGAGCAGGAGGACAAGGCGGAAAGGGAGCAGACGCTCGCAATTTTAACAAAGGGCGCTGGATTTCTACGAAGTCGTTTAGCCCATTTGATTAAGCTGCGCATTATACCGACACTACGTTTTCATTATGACGAGAGTATTTCGCGTGGGCAGCACTTGTCGGCATTAATTGATAAAGCCGTCAGTGAAGACCGACAACGGTCTGATCGGGAAGCTGAGGATAATTAGTTGGTGAAAAAACATCGCAGGCGTAATCAGGGCCGTCCTGTTAATGGCGTCTTTTTGTTGGATAAGCCCATGGGTTTATCCTCAAATGAAGCGCTGCAGCGGGTCAAACGATTATTCAATGCGGCTAAAGCAGGCCATACCGGTAGCCTGGATCCCTTGGCTACGGGCATGTTGCCCATTTGTTTTGGCGAAGCGACGAAATTTTCTCAGTTTATGCTGGAGGCAGACAAGGTTTACACTACGCGAGCGAAATTAGGCGTGCGTACAGCAAGCGGGGATTGTGACAGCGAAATATTGCAGACTCGGCCAGTGCCAACGCTTGACAGTAAAATCATCGATTACGCGTTAGAGCGGTTTCGTGGTGATATAGAACAAGTGCCATCGATGTTTTCAGCGCTTAAACATGAGGGGGAGCCGCTTTATAAGCTTGCTCGTCAGGGTGTGGAGGTGGAGAGAAAACCAAGACCTGTGCATATCTTTAAATACGAGTTATTAGAGATGCATGGAGATGAATTGGAGCTGGAAATACATTGTAGTAAGGGTACCTATGTGCGTACCTTGGTCGATGATCTGGGCGAAGTGTTAGGTTGTGGCGCGCATGTCGTTGCGCTAAGACGCTTAAGTGTCGGCGGAATGAAGTCTCCAGGTATGCATCGTTTAGATGAGCTGGAGCAGATAGTGGCACAGGCGGAAACTGCAGAAGAGCGATTTCAGGCATTAGATGGGATGCTATTACCAATTGCTGCTACGGTAGAGAATTTGCCAGAGGTCGAACTCTCTGAATTAATGACTTTTTATGTTAAGCAAGGTCAGCCTGTTTTCGTGCCAAATACGAGGGCGCATGGCAGAGTAATTTTGTTTAACAAAGCAGCCGATAAAGAGAATCGATTTCTCGGCGTTGGTGAAGTGCTGGATGACGGGCGCGTAGCGCCACGTCGTTTGGTGACGACGGGGTGAGAGAAAAGTAACCACCCCTTTAACAGCGTTATGCCTCTGTAAATATGCACGGGGGTGATAACGAAATGTAACTATGCATATTCTTAGGAGAATCAAGACATGGCATTATCAGCACAACAGAAAGAAGCAGTCGTTAAAGATTATCAACTAACACAGGGTGATACCGGTTCGCCGGAGGTGCAGGTTGCTCTCTTGACGGCAAACATTGAAAGTTTGCAGTCGCATTTTAAAGATCACTCGAAGGATCACCACTCACGTCGTGGCTTGATCCGCATGGTTAATCAGCGTCGTAAATTGCTGGATTATTTAAAGCGTAAAGATGTTGGGCGTTACACCAATTTGATTGGTCGATTGGGCTTGCGTCGTTAATAAACTTAGAAAACGCCAATAGACAACAGAGATTGGGTGTTGGCGTTTTCACACAAAGATTGAGGTAATACCGTGAACCCGGTAACAAAGACATTTCAGTACGGCGGTCACACCGTCACTCTCGAAACGGGCCGGATAGCCCGTCAGGCAACGGCGGCTGTTTTGGTAACAGTAGGTGATACCGCTGTATTGTCGACAGTGGTAGGTAGAAAAGAGGCTAATGAAGGGGCTGGATTTTTCCCATTAACAGTCAACTATCAAGAAAAAACATACGCTGCCGGTAAAATTCCCGGTGGTTTTTTTAAACGTGAAGGTCGACCTACAGAAAAGGAAACACTGACTTCGCGGTTAATCGATCGTCCAATTCGGCCGCTGTTCCCAAAGGGGTTCATGAATGAAGTGCAGGTAATCTGTACGGTCATGTCGGCGGATAAAAATCAAGATCCGGATATCGCTGCAATGATTGGTGCGTCAGCGGTTCTATCAATTTCAGGTATACCATTTAGCGGCCCGATTGGCGCAGCCCGTGTTGGCTATACCGATGATCAGGGTTACCTGCTCAATCCCAGCCAAGTGGAGCTAGAAACATCGCGTTTGGATATGGTGGTTGCAGGGACAAAAGATGCTGTGTTAATGGTTGAATCGGAAGCCCAGGAGCTGGACGAAGATTTGATGTTGGGTGGCGTACTTTTTGCGCATCAGGAAATGCAGGTCGTGATTGAGGCTATTACTGAGCTTGCGCAGGCAGTAGGCAACCCTGCATGGGACTGGCAGGCGCCTGAAAAAAATTCGGCATTGCTTGAAAGCATTAAATCCGGTTTTGGTTCGGCGATTGAAGACGCCTATCAAATTAGCGATAAGATGGACCGCTATGCGCGTATTGATGAAATTCGTAATCAGGTCGTTGAGCAATTCGTCAATGTTGAGGCGAATTTAGAGGCAAAGGAAGTGTCCGGCGCCTTTGCTAGCGTAGAGAAAGAGTTAGTAAGAGAGCGTGTGCTTGATGGTCAGCCGCGTATTGATGGTCGAGATACTAAGACCGTCCGACCGATAGCGGTAGAAATTGGCATCTTGCCTAAAACACACGGCTCAGCACTATTTACGCGTGGTGAAACCCAGGCGATGGTGGTTGCGACCTTGGGTACAATGCGAGATGCGCAGATGATTGAGTCTCTGCAAGGTACCGCTCATGATAATTTTATGTTGCACTATAACTTCCCTCCTTTCTGTGTCGGCGAAACTGGGTTTATGAGTGGCCCGAAACGTCGTGAGATTGGACATGGACGTTTGGCTCGTCGTGGCATTGCGGCGGTGCTTCCGAATGCTGATGATTTTCCCTACACCATCCGGGTTGTTTCGGAAATCACCGAATCAAACGGGTCGAGCTCGATGGCTAGCGTTTGTGGTAGCAGTTTGGCGTTGATGGATGCGGGTGTGCCGTTGAAAGAGCCTGTGGCTGGCATCGCGATGGGTTTGGTTAAAGAGGGTGATCGCCATGTAGTATTAACCGATATTCTCGGTGACGAGGATCATCTGGGCGATATGGATTTCAAAGTAGCGGGAACCAGAAATGGAATTACCGCTTTACAGATGGATATTAAAATACAGGGCATCACAGAAGAAATTATGGAAGTGGCGTTGGAGCAGGCGCATGAAGCCCGAGTGCATATTTTGGGTGAAATGAGCAAAGTGATTGCGCAATCACGCGAAACGCTTTCCGATAATGCGCCGACAATGCTTAACTTAAAAGTAGCACCGGATAAAATCCGCGATATTATTGGTAAAGGTGGTGCTACCATTCGCTCTATCTGTGAAGATACGGGTGCGCAGGTTGATATTGAAGACGATGGTTCTGTGCGTATTTATGCTGATGATAAAGAGTCGGCTGCCGCTGCTCAGGCGCGTATTGATGAGATCACCGCCGAAGTAGAAGTGGGAGCTACCTATGATGGCGTGGTAGCCCGAATAGTTGATTTCGGTGCGTTCGTGACGGTGTTGCCTGGTACTGACGGCTTACTCCATATTTCTCAGATTGCCAAAGAGCGGGTTGATAAGGTGACCGATTACCTGAAGGAAGGCCAGCAGGTAAAAGTAAAAGTGCTGGATGTGGATGGTCGGGGTCGTATCAAGTTGAGCATGAAGGCTCTGGAAGAAGATGCAGGGCAGGATTCTTCAACAGAACCGGAAATGACAAACGAGTAAAGGCAGGAGCCATAGAGGTGGTATGGGTGTAAGCCTGTTACCGCTTTCAAAAACGCCTTAGTCATCTAAGGCGTTTTTCATTTGGGTGGGATAATAAGGCGCGAAGAATACCTCATATGTCAGTGCCACTCTTCTGTTTAATGAAACCTGTCGCAATGAACCAATATTTGTTCTAAATACTGGGTGTTAATTTGATGCCATTCTTGCTTAAACCAAGGGGTAAAAGCTTCCGGATTTGTGTTGATTTCATGGGATAAGTTTTCCGGGGTTATATGGCGCCAGGCTGCAACCTCTTCTTCGTTGGGTATTACAGGTTGATTGGAGTAGCCTACCAGCACATGGCAAAGTTCATGCTCGCAACCGGTATTTTTGTAACGAGCATGGTATTGGAATTTATAGAGGTATTGAGAGGAGCACTGAAACCCAAGCTCTTCAGCGATGCGTCGTTTTGCGGCTAGTTCTACGGATTCTGATTGGCGAGGGTGACTGCAACAACTGTTAGACCAATACAGAGGCCATAGAGGTTTTTTTGCACTACGTTGCTGAAGCAATAATTCGCCGTTGCCATTAAAGACAAAGAGGGAAAAGGCTCTATGGAGTAGCCCTTCTCCCATATGACATGCCTGTTTGGAAAGTGTGCCGATTTCTCTATCTTCATTGTCTACGAGTATTAGCAGGTCATTATTTTCGAAAGACATTTCGCCAACCCATTTAATTCAAGGTGTTATCTATTTAAGATAGGTTCTCAGTTTAAATGTATTGGCTGGTGTATGCGACAAGAATTAAAAACCTGTTTGCAAGGAGTATCAGGTTTAATTGAGTTGTGATAACTCTTGGAGAGATTCGGGAATGAATAGCCCAATGTTTGAGCGATTTTGTTATGATTCGCCCTGGCTTGCTTAAGGGTAATGAATTGTGAATGCTAATCAGATTATTAAAATTTTAGCGGACGGCGGTTTTCATTCAGGGCAATCCTTAGGTTGTCGTTTAGGCGTTAGTCGTACAGCTATATGGAAACATATTAGTCGCTTGGAAAAGTTAGGCCTGAAGGTGCATTCAGTGAAAGGTCGGGGGTATCGTCTTGCAGCTAGCTTGGAGCTTTTATCGAAACCGCTTATCAGGGCGGACTTAACCGAGAATGCCGCCAAATTATTTGGCTCTATTGATATTCGGTCAGAAGTTATTTCGACTAACGATGAGGTGAGGGCTAAAGCAAAAGGTTCACCGCCTTCTCCCCATGTCTGTTTGGCGGAAATGCAAAGTTCAGGGCGTGGGCGTAGAGGTAGAAGTTGGGTGAGCCCCTATGCGGCCAATATTTATTTATCGCTGGCCTGGGATTTTCCCGAAATGACCGGCGCATTGGATGGGTTAAGTCTTTGTGTGGGAATTGCCGTAGCGGATGCAATTGCTAAATTGGGGGTGTCTGGCGTCGGTCTGAAATGGCCAAATGATTTGATCTATCAGCGACGTAAGCTGGCCGGAATACTATTGGAGTTGGAAGGTGAGTTGTCTGGTCCCGCTCGGGTAATTATAGGTATTGGTGTAAATGTGGCCATGACAAAAGCCGAAGGGGCGGACATTGATCAAGACTGGGTGAGTTTGGTGGATATCGCTGATACAAAGATATCCCGGAATGCATTGGCGGCCGAAATCCTCAATCAGCTGGCTGAGGTGTTGCCCCGTTTCCAGGAGGGAGGCTTTGTGGAGTTTCATAAAAGGTGGCATGACCTGGATGTGTTAAGAGGTAACTCGGTGATGTTAAGTCTGGCGAACACGCAGGTCAAAGGATGGGCAAAAGGAGTGACAGATATCGGTGAGCTGGTCATCGAAAATGATACTGGTATCCGCACCTATCGAGCGGGTGAGGTAAGCCTGAGGGTGGCTAATGATTCTGGAGATTGATGCTGGCAATACAGCAATCAAGTGGCGGGTTGTGAATAAAGATAGCGATGTGCTGGTCTCGGCTCAGCGTCTTTTTCTGGATCAACTTGATGAATTTAAGTCTCAGACTGGTGGGTTGGAGATAGTGGATGTCCGAGTTGCCAGTGTCGCTGGCGACCAGGTCAGGGAAGAATTAAACGATTGGATTAAAAAGGTTTGGGGTCTTTCGCCGAAAATTGCTTACACACAAAAAAGTTTTGCGGGTTTAACAGTCTCTTATCCTGATCCACTTCGGTTAGGCGTTGATCGTTGGTTGGCGATGTTGGCTGCGCGTAAAGACAGTAAACAGGAATTTTGTGTCATTGATTGTGGCAGTGCAATAACTATTGATTGGGTGGCCGCAAGTGGTATGCACCAAGGTGGTTATATTGTTCCCGGAGTGAAACTGATGAAAAAAGCAGTGTTGGGTGATACTCGACAAATACAGATGACGACGTGCTCGCCTGTTAGCCGGACGGACTGGGGAACCAATACTGATGAAGGGGTAAATTTCGGTATTTTTCGTATGGTGGTTAATTTTCTGGAGTCGGTCCTTGGTGAGCTCAAACAAAGTAATCAAAACACTGTTATTTATTTGACGGGCGGCGATGCGGATAGCTTTCAGTCAGCTCTGAGCGGAGCCGCTGATTTACAATTGGAGTGGCGGCCAGAATTGGTGTTGGATGGTTTGGAGATTGCTTTGCCGTGACGCTTCCAGATTGCCAAATGCAATGTAGATGCGTTTAGGGGTTCAATGCGCTGGATACTTTATACATTAATCGCCGCCAATTTAGGGTATTTTGCATGGCAGAAGGTGGTGGCGACCCATGTTGTTGCTGTTGCGCCGCGCCAGCAACAACAATCCACCAGCAAGGAAAATAAAATCAAGCTGTTGGTCGAGGCCAGAGATGAGGCAATACTGATTAAGCAAAATGACAGGTGGGTGTCAGAAGAGAAGGGTGTTCTATCTGAAGGGTCGGATCAGGAGATAATGCAGGCGGCAGTGCCAATTGGTGCGAAATGTATACAATTCGGCCCTTTTGTCGATGAGAGGGCGGCGCAGTTGTTTGTAAACTACCTGCTGGCGTTAAAATTTAAGCCTCAGACGTTTCAAGAAGCAGTGAGTTTGGAGCCTTTTTTCTGGGCTTACCTGCCGCCATTTGACTCAATTTACCAGGCATTGGAAGCGATAAGAGCCTTGAAAGCTGATGGTGTAGAAGCGTCTTTGATCAGCGAAGGTGCCTTGAAAGACGGTTTGTCTTTAGGTCTATTTGAAGACAAATTCAAACTGGAGGCTCTAGTCGGTAAGTTAAGGCAGCTAAAGATGGGCGTTGAAGTTCTGGAAAAACCAAGGAGTTATAAGCAAGAATGGGTACAATTGCCGCTAATAGATGAAGAAACATCGGTCGCTGAAATATTATCTAAGGCTCAACAGCGATACCCGCAAATCAAGTATTACCAAAAAGTTTGTAAATCAGTTGCTTCGGTGGGTTAGTTCTACTAAAATTGCGCCCCTAAAATTTCAACCTTGCATCTGTTAAGCCTCCTTAGCTCAGCTGGTAGAGCAACTGACTTGTAATCAGTAGGTCATCCGTTCGACTCGGATAGGGGGCTCCAGTTGTTATGTGCCAAATGCGGGTGCTATTTAGTTGAAAGGCTGTTTTGGTTGTTCGGTGATTAATCGATACTAATCAATAAGTAATGGAGGGGTTCCCGAGTGGCCAAAGGGATCAGACTGTAAATCTGACGGCTCAGCCTTCGAAGGTTCGAATCCTTCCCCCTCCACCATTAATTTATGTTGGCAAGAATGGCTACGGGCCGGTAGGGTCATGAGATAAATGGCTTTGCGTCAAGTGAGAAGGATTTTGTTGTAGCGGTAAGCGTAGGTTGTTTTGCGGGTATGGTTCAATGGTAGAACCTCAGCCTTCCAAGCTGATGATGCGGGTTCGATTCCCGCTACCCGCTCCAGTATTACCTGAAGGCAGGGGTGCTGGAGATTGGAAGTATGTGTAGGCGTAAAGCTCATATAGCTCAGTCGGTAGAGCACTTCCTTGGTAAGGAAGAGGTCACCGGTTCAATTCCGGTTATGAGCTCCATATTATAGAAAATGAAAGCTTTATTTAGCGTATGTGTATTTAAAGTATAGAAAAGATAGAAGAGGCTAATCATGTCTAAAGGTAAATTTGAACGAAACAAACCGCACGTAAACGTAGGTACTATAGGTCACGTTGACCATGGTAAGACGACACTGACAGCGGCGTTGACGCGTGTCTGTGCGGAGACCTGGGGTGGAACGGCAGTCGCCTTTGACGGGATTGATAATGCGCCGGAAGAAAGAGAGCGCGGGATTACAATTGCGACCTCACACGTAGAATATGATTCGCCGAAGCGTCACTACGCTCACGTTGACTGTCCTGGTCACGCCGACTATGTAAAGAACATGATCACCGGTGCGGCGCAGATGGACGGAGCGATTTTGGTTTGTTCTGCAGCGGATGGTCCGATGCCGCAGACGCGTGAGCACATTCTGTTGTCACGTCAGGTTGGCGTACCTTATATCGTTGTTTTCCTGAATAAAGCCGACATGGTTGATGATGAAGAGCTGATTGAGCTGGTTGAAATGGAAGTGCGTGAGCTGTTGGATCAGTATGAATTTCCTGGTGACGACACACCGATTATTGTTGGTTCTGCATTAAAGGCGTTGGAAGGTGATACCTCAGAGATTGGTATGCCGGCAGTACAGAGGCTGGTAGAGACACTGGATGAGTACATTCCTGAGCCGGAGCGAGCTATTGATCAACCATTCCTGATGCCGATTGAAGACGTGTTCTCGATATCGGGTCGTGGTACTGTGGTGACAGGCCGGGTAGAGCGAGGGGTAGTCAAGGTAGGTGAAGAGATCTCAATTGTGGGTATCAAGGAAACCACTAAGACCACCTGTACAGGTGTTGAGATGTTCCGCAAGCTGCTGGACGAAGGTCGTGCAGGCGAGAACGTTGGAGTGTTATTGCGTGGAACGAAGCGGGAAGAAGTAGAGCGTGGTCAAGTATTGGCGAAGCCGGGTTCGATCACGCCGCATACCAAATTTGAAGCAGAAGTTTATGTTTTGTCAAAAGATGAAGGAGGCAGACATACGCCATTCTTTAAAGGGTATCGACCGCAGTTTTACTTCCGTACTACGGATGTGACGGGTGCGTGTGAGTTGCCGGAAGGTGTAGAGATGGTGATGCC
>JAIPFG010000041.1 GCA_021736745.1 Pseudomonadales bacterium | reverse complement strand
CATTCCAGTCGGCTCCGGAATGCCCAAAGAGATAGTTCGACAAGCTGACGTCACCGGCATAGGATGTTGGGGTAACTCTCAGAGTGATCGTGCCGGCAGATGTCCGCATGTTTTCCATCGAAACTTCTACCGCGTCGTCGATCCCGTCAAAAATTACGGCCCCTTCACCGGTAAAGGCCGTGCCGTTTATCAATGTTGCCGAATTGCTATAGCCTGATGAATCCGTAGCCGTATCACCGGTTATTTCGTTGAAAATCCAGTGGCCGACAAGAGAAGTATCTTCATCACCCTTGCCTGAAAGCTTTGCTATATCTTCAGCTTTCAGTGTATAACTGTAAATCCTCGCTTCGCCAATAAGTCCGTTAAACGCCTGGTCGCGGTAATCGGGATTTCCTGTGTTGCCGATGTCTGCGGTTGCGCCAATCGCGTTGAACCCTGAGTAGCTTCCGGATGCCTTCAAAGTGCCGTCTACATAAACATTATATTCGCTGCCGTTCCAGGTTAAAGCAACAAGGTACCATTGACCGGCCACGAATTGTTCGATATTAACGTTTGTGGTGTGTGAATCTCCAAGCCCGATCGACAGGCTGCCGTTGTCGAGATATATCTGTATTCTGTCCGACCATGTCCCGATGGTGTGACCAAAGAGGTATTGCGAACCTGCCGGGTCTTCCTGCATGGCATTTATGGCTATCGTACCCGAATTTACCTGCATATTTCCCATAGACATTTCAATGGCGTCGTCGACCCCATCTAATATCACATCTCCGGTACCACTAAAAGTTGCACCATTTATCAGTGCAGCGCTATTATTATACTCTGATAAATCGGCAGCAGTATTGCCGGCGCTTTCGATGAAATTCCAGTGCCCGACGAGATAGTTGTTAATATCTACTGGTCCCGAAAGCTTTGCGATCTGTTCGGTGCTTAGAACATAATTATAAATCATGGCTTCGTCGATCGATCCATTTAAGGCTTCGTCACGCAACGCTGGATTTCCGTCATTGCCAAAGTCTGCAGATGTGTTCATTGAATCAAGCCCGGAGTAGCTTCCGGTTGTTTTTAGTACCCCATCAACGTAAACGTTATATTCGCTGCCGTTCCATGTCAAAGCCACAAGATACCAGTTGCCGGGCACGAATTGTTCGATGTTTACGTCTGTGCTGTGAGAATCGCCAAGCCCGATAGACAGGTTACCGTTGTTGAGATATATCTGCAGTCTGTTTGACCATGTCCCGATGGTGTGGCCGAAGATGTATTGCGAACCTGCAGGGTCCGCCTGTTGAACCTTTACGGCGATAGTCCCGGAAGAGGCCTGCATATTTTCCATAGATACTTCAACGGCGTCGTCGATTCCGTCAAATACTACCTGGCCTGCTCCGTTTAGCAGTGCCCCGTTGATCAAGGCAGCTGTATTGCCGAAAGGTGACAAATCTTCGGATGATGTCCCGTCCGGCTCATTAAATTGCCAATTGCCTACTATGTCCTGCACGAACTTATAGTCAAAGACAACTTCTGCCATTACGTTGCCGGCGAGGTCCTTTACATTGTTTATCGTTATTTGGTAGTCAGTTGTCGAATTATGTGCAGTAGTCGCCAGCGTTACCGTATTATTCTGTTGGTTTAGCGCGGCACTGCTGATAGTGATGTTATTGTTTATATTATAGTTGGCGACATCAGTTGCCGATACATTTTCGACTGCTTCGTTAAACTTGATTTCGACGTAACTTTCGCCAAGTGTTATAGATGAAACCTGCGGCGGCGTAGTATCGGCTGTTGCAACGCCGTATTCAAATGCACCTATGTCAAAACCGTTGCCGATAGGGCGTGGATTTCCGGCTATATCAAATTCGAGATCGACATTCGTCCCGCTGTCGACGCATGGACTTGAATTCTTCAGCATGAAATCATCTCTGGATATGTTAGAAATAAGCGGGCCGTTTGCCCCGTTTACACCCGCAAAACCAGGATCGGTTCCGACGATGTCGTTTGCTTGTTCCTGATATTGACCGAGCGAGACACCGAAAAAGTTGTGATCACCGCGATGCTGAGAAGCGTTGTAACTTGCACCCATGTGTGAATAATTGATCGAAAGGATTATGTTATTGTACATTTCCAGGTTTGTTACATTTGTTCCGATAGAAAGCCCGCCATAAGCTCCTCCGACCATTCCCCAGTAAGTGTTATTATAGAGCGTGATGCTGTCAGCGAATTGAATGTAGGCAATGAAGCCGGTATTCAGATTGTTGTAGAAAATATTGTTTGCGAAGAGAATATTTCTACAGTACTCAGCTGACGATGAGGCCCACCCACCAAAAAAGAATGTCGAGGTGCTTGGGATATCATGAACGAAATTGCCGACAAATTGGCTGTCGCTTACATTAAATACTTCAAAACCGTCGCTGTGACCGTTGTAGCACGGTCCGCATCCGCCATCTGTTCCGCAGCCGTGCAGGTCGTAGACTTCGTTATGTGAGATATCGAGATTGCTGCAGCTAAAGATTTCCAGCCCGTCGTCGGCCCCGTCGTGGATCAGGCATCCGTCGATCGTAATATACGAAGAATCCTGAATTCCGACGCAGTTACATGAACCGTTTGTCTGATTGCTGCTGGATCCCTGGTAGTAACCGTCAATGTCGCAATTAAGTAAGGTGATATTGTTCGAGTTGGAGAAAGACACAACACTTCCTCCGCTTGCACTGGAATTGTTCCATCTAATTGCTGTTTGGTCGGGTGAAATGCCGTCAAAGAAAACATGCGACGCGCCCGAAAAACTAAACTCTCCAAATACTGCCTGATCATTAGCGTATGCACTTGTCCAGCCGGTCTCGACGCCATGGTCGCTCAGAGTAGCTTTCTTTATGCTTATATATGCACTTCCCGATGCCGGATCGTCAAATGTGTAGTCCGGGTATGTTCCTCCGGCAAAATAATACACCGCGCCTCTTTGCAGGGTAGAAGGCAGGTTTCTTAACGCCTGGCTCCAGCTTGTGCCGGAATTACTATTGTTTCCATTTGGCGAAATGTAAAATGCATCGCCGGATGGCGGAGGAATGACCGGACCCCCGTTGCCGGCAATCGTTGTAAATATCGCTTCGGCCGCGGTTTGACTTTGATTGTTGGCGTTGTCGTAACTGAAAACACTGTAAATATACTCTGTTTCAGGCGTAAGTCCGCTGTCGGTATAGGTTGTCGAGTTAACTGTCGCGACAGAGACGTCATCTCTGTAAATTCTGTATCCTGAGGCTAAGTCACCGTCGGATGCCTTTTGCGATGCTGTCCATGATAGCCCTATTGATGTAGAGCCGATGTTTGTAGACGTAAGGCCCGTAGGAGCAAGCGGCGGAGTATTATCGGTTTCCGGCGGCGTAGTGTCGGGCCATATCCCCCCGTAATCGGCTCTGTATGCGTCCCACATGTTTGCGGCAAAGGTGGACATCTGTCTTTCCCAGCCGGATTCTATGTTCATATACCGGTCCTGATAATCGAAGAGGGCATCGTGGTTCCACAGGTTCCTTACGCCCATGATCCGTGCTGACAGTACGGCGCCTGCCCAGCTGTTGGCGGTGCAGCACTGCCTGTAATCTGCCGACCAGCTTTTGTTGTCCATATTCGGATAGGTTACATGGCGGATCCCCCATTCGGGCAGACCAATGTCTGATGAACTGTATCTGCCGCTGCTTACATCAGTTTGGCTCACATAAAACGTCTGGTCATCTTCGCCGAAGTGTACATAATCCGGGTGGCCAGGTCCGTATCCAGAGATGCCGGCTCGTCCAATGTTCATCATATCACCGTCGCCCATTACCAGTCCTGCAAAGAGGATCGGCCATTTTCTTCCGCTGGCATGACCGCCATCCGGTTCCCAGCAATTAGTGCCTCCATCCTGTACGATCCCGAACAGGTCAATGCCCAGTTGGACGTACCTTATTAAAAGCTTTTCTTTCTGGGCATCGGAAAAGTTGAGATTCAGCACCAGAGAACCGGTACCTGCGTTCAAACTGATTTCACGTCCGTAGTCCGGCATGTTTTCAGCCGGATGCATGTAGCGTCCGAGCCATCCGTTTGCATGGTCGATCCAGGGCCTTTCAAAATATCGCTCAACTGAAGCTAATGAAGGTGTTCCTGAAACAGGGCTAAGCTTTGCCAGGATACTATAGTCCAGTTGGTTTTTATTGAACTTGATCGCTTTCGAGACGTTGCAGTATGCAGGCCTGAACGACCCTGCCGGCGGCGGCGAGTTTACTACGGTCAAAATGGCACTGGTTATTGTTTGAGGAAGATTGCCCGAAGCCGAATAGCTTATCGAAGATACGAGAGAATTACCGCCGCCAAGCGTTAAAGGATTCGATGACGATAAACCCGACGCGACATTTAATGAGTCGCTGTAAAGGCCTCTGCCGCCGTACATCGTGCTGTCATAACCCTGCATGTTGCTCCCTGAAGGAGACGGGTTAAGCATTGAACCGTTCATGACCCTGCCGCCGCTAGTTGACGCTGGACTGATACTAATTATACTAACCGGTCCTACCACCCAGTAGTCGCCGTTGGCGAATTGTCCCGTCTGATAGTTACCGTTAAAAGTCCATGTAATTCCGAATTGACTTATTTGCGTTGCCCCGAAGGAATTGACGCATAAGAGGATGCTAAGTGTGATAAGTATTAACATTTTATAACGAATCTTCAAGTATTTTGAAATTGATCCTATGGAATCCATTTTACTTCCCCCAGTAAATATTAGATTTGATTTCGCTAAATATTAAAAACACAATATTTTTATTCTTTCAATTGATTGTTTTGCGCAACAAAAGGTTGTTGATATGTCAGTAAACTGCCGCCATCTCTGCATAATGATCTGTGACGCCTTTTTATGGGTATATTTATCGGGGCACCTGCCATGTTTAGACGGTCGCTTATGAAGCTTACGCAGGAAAACTGAAGATAAAGCAGCATCATGATCTGTCCAAAGTATGAAACCCCGAAAAACGAAACACAATGCCCCAATATTGAAACGCACATTGCCCAGCATATCCATTTACTTTCTGCTGGTTGTGGGGCCAAAGAGCATTTTCCGGTTATACGAATTGCATAGCCTACTGTGAAAATAAATATCAGCATAGTAATAAGCCCGCCCGTCACTCCTTCCAGAATAAACTGATTGGTGACGTCGCCGACCCATATCCCCCAGTGCTCGACACTTTTGCAACCGATTAATGCCCATTCGCTAAAATGTGATATTGTTCTGTCAATAAGCAGGTATCGGTGGTATCCCGTTGAACCGCTGAAAATATTTACTCGTGATATCAAATGCCATACCGGAGCTTTCATTACCAGGTGCAGTCCCGTAAGAACACAGATAAGACCGATGCAAATTTCTTTTCCGTACATCCTGTACCTGTAGATCATCCAGAATCCAATGACACCTATGACTGTCATGATTGGTGTGCTGGAACCGCTGAGTAAAACACATATGCCTGCTGCTGCGATTGCGGTAAAAAAGAAAACTTTGTTCATCCCGGCCTTGATACATCCGTAAAATAACGGCAAAAGGTTCGCCCAGAACAATCCCATCATGATAGGATGGGGGAACGGTCCGCTGCATCTGAATCGACCGCGATGAAACACAGCCGCCGATCGTCCGAAAATCGAAAACAAACTCTCTTCGGTTATCCTCTCATAGATCATTAAAGGAGCCGATACTATCGCGAAAAAAGCAAACAGCTTGATCGTAAAAAATACGTCGTTCCACGAAGTCAGACTTCGTCTGAAAATGTAGTATAAGCCCAGGCAGTCGAATATAACGCCCAATTTATAAATTACCGCGGTCATACTCTGCCATTGAATGATATAGATTATGGTCCCGCTTATCACCCATGTAAGTATCAGTTTGTCAAACAGATTCCACCGTATTGGTTTTTTTACGGGCGTGATTATAAGTTTAAGTATCTTAAACAGAACCAGCATCCGTAGAGGTGTAAAATCCAGGTCCATAATTATTATTCGCTGGTCAGCCGGAACAATACACGCGGCCATCACAAATGGAAGCAGAGCCCATTTGCGTGGAAGCAATAATACCATGATTATCAGTATTACGGTGACAGTTATTGTTGGAGTTTGCATGTCTATTTTTCTCCGTCAGTCATTTACGTACAGACTAATCTGGTTTCCTTTTCAATAGAGCCTTGATTTTGTGGTGATATTTCATAACCTGTACGGGAGTAAGCCAACAAAGCAAAGGCTTGTAATATAACGGGTCACTGGGATGTAGTTGTAAACATGATACAGCTTCCTTTAAAGCTTCGCCGTTTAGCCCGTTGCAACGCAGGTCAAATACACTTTGCATAAAGGCAGGAACAACTCCATAGGCCTGGCCGCAGGCTCTTGATTCCCTGATCCATTTTTCTTCATTATCAAAAAAACACTGGTAATCCAGACCGCGACGTTTATAGGCCTTCTGCAAAACCTTAATAATCATCTGTTCTCTGCTGTTTGAAGACCTCGTATTGGAATTTAGATTAATTCGGTAAGAATAAAGGCATTCTCCGGAAACCTTCATGGGAAATACTTCTCCTACTCGCAATATATAATCAAATCCCTGGCCAATGCGAAGTTCGGTATCATATTTAAAATCTTTTATCATAGACAGCCTGTACATACCGGTAGGGTCATGTGACGGCATTCTAAAAGCTGCAATATCTTTAGCGCATTCTTCAACTGTTTTTTCTCTAAAGGTCGGGGCATGTCTTTTTTCGTTGATAATTATATCATGACCTGAAAAGACTGCTGACACAGACTTATCATTTTCTAAAGAACTAACCAGTGAGCCAATCCTTTCCGGACTGGACAAGTCATCTGCGTCTTGAATACAATAATACTTTCCGGTTAATTTACTTAGTGCAAAGTTCATAGCTGCAGACTTACCGGAATTCTCTTGTGTAAAGATACAAACCCGCGAATCTTTTATTCTGGTTAAGTTGTCAATACACCCGTCAGTGCTGCCGTCATCTACAATCAGTATTTCCAGGTTCTTGTAACTTTGAGCCAAAACACTCTTAATTGAAGGCAAAAGATATTCACCGGCATTGTATACTGGAACAACCACCGAAACTAAAGGCTCGTGCGACATTACTTAATTCCCTCTCCCTTACGCTAACAAACTTAGTACTTCTGACATTACGACCCTACGGCTTCTCTGTAAATTGTTTCCAGCCTTTTTCCCTGTTCGATAGCATCATATTCGGTTTCTATATGAGCACGTGCATTTCGGGCCATCGTCCCCCAATGATTGGGATTATCAACTAACCATTGAATATTATCGATTAGCCCGTCAATATCGCGTTCCTTTGCCAAAAGCCCGGACACCCCATGTTCGATGACTTCCGGAATATCGCAATGAAAAGAACTCAATACCTGCATCCCGCTAGCTGCCATCTCTATAATAGTTACCGGCACCCCGCCCTCGCTATCGCCATCTTCAGCGGTAACACTTGGAGATAGTAATATATGGTGTTTCTGGGCTTCTGTAAGCATCGCACTATGTGACAAGAAGCCCAGAAACTTTACCTGTAAACCAAGATCGTATTTTTGTATAACCTTCATAATCTCCAGCTTTTGCGCTTGGCTTTGTGGGTCGTTACTGGAATCGCCAATAATAGTTACCTCAATTGAAATTTCATTTTTAAATCTCCCTAAAGCTTCCAGTGCAAACGGGATACCTTTTTTCTCTCTGAAAGAGGCTGCTATTAGCACCCGCAACGGCTCTTTTGTGCTCCATTGTCTGGGCTTAAATTTAATCTTGTCAATCTCTATCCCCAGATGATGAACCTTAACCTTTTCCTCAGGACAGCCCAGTGCTATTACAGATTTTGCCATATATGGCCCCTCGCACAAAATGCAGTCAACTTGAGAAAACATATCAACGTATCGTTTACGCCAAATAGGATATGTTTGAGGGAATCTGTTGACGTCAAGACCGTAGAAAGTGACGATATGCTTTAGCCCCGCCTTGCTGGCAACAGGCATATTATGCCAACCGTTATAGCCAAAATGGGAGTGAAGAATCTCACACTTTTCCCGCCTGGCCACTTCCATAAGAAAGCCTGACATCCTGCGGCAATGAAGCTTACTCAGACAATAATTTAAAAAAGTCTTCCAATGAGATGCCGATTGACAGTGAATATTGGGCAAGTTAAATTGTTCAAGATTGTAAGTTTCATCGCACACGATATGTGACTTCACTGAATCGGGGAGATAGTATACTTGAGTATGAATCCAATTCTCAGTAAGGTTTAGCCACGTGATATTACTATGCAGCACTTTTAGGGTCTTATCCTGTTCTGTGATCTCCATCGAAGCCTTTCTATTAAATTCAGAAGTCTGGACTCTGTCCCCGTCGGTTGCGACTCGGAATTGCCGTACCGACACTTGGCCTTTTACTTTGGCAGCAATGCCCGGAATCAGGCTTAATGCAATAGCAGCAGGCAGAATCTCAGTTTATTTAATCTGTCAGAGTATTGCTGATTATTTTCAAAGTATGTTTTTTATAACCCCCAAAACATCAAGCCAAACTAAGTCTCTAATGATCACTGACGGCACATCCAGATACAGCGTCCAAAACGACAAATTTTGACTACTGGTTCTTTTCGGAAGTTTAGACCGGGTGATTAAGAATAAAATTGTAACTTTTTAATAATCAACCGCCAGACATCACCGTTTCCCGCATTGCCAAAAGTATTACTCTTTATATTGAGCGACACTGTCGCTTAATAATAATCTCAGGATTTCCGATTATTTAATTTAGCAATGACTATTTATTACCGACTAGTTAATTGAAAATAACACGGGGGATAAATCATGAATGCCATGAAGCCGGTTTTGAGATTGAAAATTAAATTGGCATTTTCAGAAGTTTCATAAATCAATTCGGCCTTGCTAGTGGAAATTTTGCAAGTTCGACATTCGATCAAACCCCGCATATTTAGTCGTCCCGGATGCATTTAGAAGTATCTGAATTTGTCATGGGACATCTGGTTTATCCATCAAGGGTTAATCCCGAAGTATGGTGACCAGGCTTTTAAATTAAAAAATGTTAAGTAATCGGTAATTTAAAATGAGTGGTAACCGACGGGTACGGAGTACGGCCGGACGTTAATGTTTTGTCCGGTATTTCACATATTTGGGTGGTTCCGCCAGTTTTTTATTGATTCCGCGAAATTCTTGGCTGAGTTTTTTCAAAAAACTTCTCAACCAAAGTCTGATTTAAAAAAACGAAAGCAGTGTATTGTATTGTCAAACAAATCTGAAAAATATAAACAATTTTTTGATACTACCCACTTGAAAGCAGACCTTAAAGGTAAGTCTGTGCGTGGCGGTACGTTTGTTATGGGCGGACAGATTTCAAGTTGTGTTGTTCGGCTTGGCTTGACTATGGTTTTGGCCAGAATACTTACGCCTGACGATTACGGACTGATAGCCATGGTAGCGGTCGTGACAAATTTTGCTATGATGTTCAAGGATATGGGGCTTTCTATGGCTACGGTTCAGCGTTCAGAGATTACCCATGAGCAGGTTAGCACGCTTTTCTGGATTAACCTTGGTTTAAGCGTTCTGATCGGGATTGTTCTGGCGGCCCTTGCTCCGCTGGTGGCCTGGTTTTATAAAGATCCCAGGCTCTTGTTCGTTACGATCGCACTTGCAGGTATGTTCCCTTTGAGCGGATTGAGTATTCAGCATTCGGCGCTCCTCATACGTCAGATGCGATTTGGAGCGTTATCGGTTATTCAAATAACCGGTGTGGTCATTAGTGGTATAGTTGCTATGATCGCTGCCTGGCAAGGGATGAGATACTGGTCATTAGTTCTTATGCAACTTGTGATTCCATTGTGGTCGTTTATTGCCATCTGGTGGATATGTCCCTGGCGGCCGGCTTGGTTTCGATTAGGAGTAGGGGCCAGGTCAATGATGCTTTTTGGGGGCAATCTGACCGGTTTTAATTTTATGAATTATTTTTCACGAAACGCTGATAATTTGCTGATAGGGAAATTTCTGGGAACCCAGTTGTTGGGATTATACGATAAAGCGTATCAGTTGCTCATGCTCCCTTTACGCCAGATCACTTATCCTGTCTCAAATGTTGCCGTGCCTGCTCTAAGCAGATTACAGGAGGACCCGGAAGGGTATCAACGGTATTACTATAAAATGATTAAAATCATAGCATATATTACCATGCCTCTCATTGCATTTATGGCGGTACTCTCCGATGACGTAATTTTGCTTATGCTTGGAGAGCAGTGGCGAATGACAAGTCCCGTTTTTAAAATATTGGCATTTGCAGCATTTCTCCAGCCGGTAAGCGCGACAACCGGACCGGTATTTATTAGCATGGGGTTAACTAACCGGATGTTCAGGTGGGGTGTTTTCAGCTCAATAATGACGGTGCTGGCTTTTGTAATTGGTATAAAATTTGGAATTAAAGGTGTTGCTACGGCTTATGCTATTAGTTGTTACATCCTGTTTGTTCCTAATTTGATTTATACTTATGCCAAAACACCTGTTAAGTTCGGCAAAGTCATACAAATATTAGTTCCCCCGGTGTTATTGAGTGTCGTGTTGTATTTTCTGATTGAATTAATGAAGTATAATCTTCATCAAGAGGAGATGCTGAATATTATAATATCAATTGGTATAGCCGTTTTGACAGGTATGCTGGCATTTTGCTTGAGCAGGCAGGTTCGTGCCGATTTCACAGGTATCTATCAATTATTTTTGATGAAGAAAAAGAGTTGAATTTGGAGGTCTTTATGTCTCAGGAAGATTTTATTGTTTTCGGTTCCCCTTTAATTGAAGAAGAGGAAATTCAGGAAGTTGTAGCAAGTATGCGGTCCGGATGGCTTGGGACCGGCCCTAAAGTAGACAGATTTAAGGATGATTTTAAAGCCTATAAAGATGCGTCTTTTGCTGCTGCGGTTAATTCTTGTACGGCGGCACTGCATTTATGTTTGATTGCCGCGGACCTGGAGCCGGGTAGTGAGGTGATAACCACACCAATGACATTTTGTGCGACAGTCAACGCCATTATTCATGCCGGGCTTACGCCGGTACTGGCCGATGTTGACCCGGTGACTATGAATATTGATCCTGAACAGGTCGAGGCGAAAATTACGTCTCGCACAGGAGCGATTTTGCCGGTTCATTTTGCCGGTCGTCCCTGCAATATGGATCGACTGGATGAAATCGCAAAAAAGCATGATCTTATTGTCATAGAAGATTGTGCCCATGCAATTGAAACCGAGTATCACGGCAAAAAGGCGGGAACATTTGGTAATTATGGATGTTTTAGTTTTTATGTGACAAAAAATATTGTCACTGGCGAAGGCGGAATGGTTTTGGCCAGAAACGAAGAAGAGCTTGACAGGATAAAAATGCTGGCCTTGCACGGTATGAGCAAAGATGCCTGGAAGCGGTTCGGTGATGAAGGGTATAAGCACTATTATGTGACCGAATGCGGGTTTAAATATAACATGATGGATATTCAGGCGGCTATTGGTATTCATCAACTAAAGCGAATCGATGCTTACTGGCAGAAACGCCGCCAGCTTTGGCAGCGTTATAACGAAGCTTTTAAGCATTTGCCGGTCACTCTGCCTGCCGATCCCGAACAGGATACGCGTCACGCTTTTCATCTTTACACAATTATGGTCGATCCGGAGCGTTGCGGAATATCTCGTGATGAATTCCTTGATGAAATGACGCGTGATGGAATCGGCTGCGGCGTGCATTATTTGAGCCTGCCGGAGCATCCTTATTACCAGAAGACATTTAACTGGAAACCCGAAGATTTCCCCCATGCCATGCAGATTGGCAGACAAACGGTGAGTTTGCCGATTTCTGCAAAATTAACAGATGAGCAGATCAACAAGATTACAACTTCCGTTGAGGCGGTTTTAGTGGGCGAGCATTCCGGTTTAAGAATGGCATAATTGTTTCTTGACCAGGAAGGATTTATGAGATGGAATTTCTAAGAACAATTGCAAGAAAAATCTCAAGGATAATATATGGGGTTTATCTGGATTATGTGTATTACAGGTATGGCATTGAAGGTATAAATCGTGAGTTATTGAAAACCAAAATCCCAGATTTTGTATTGGTAAAATTTGGTGCTTCAATTGGGGAAGGCACTATCGTATACCATAATATTTCCGTACATGCCGCGGTTAAGGATTATAGTAATCTGATTGTTGGAAAAGATTGTCGCATTCTTCGAGGCGGTTTTATAGATTTAACAGAGAAAGTGGTTCTTGAAGATACTTCAATTATTGGTATCAATGTATCAATAATCACACATATGAATGTTGGGGAATCAGAATTAAGAAATAATGGCTATCCCAATGTAACTGGACCGGTTTGCTTAAAGAAGGGTGTAGTAACATGCACAGGTTCAATTATTACGCATGGTGTTACAATTGGGGAACACTCCATCGTAGGTGCCGGAGCATTGGTATCTCGTAATGTTGAGCCAAATTCTGTAATGATGGGCAATCCTGCAAGGCCCTTAAAGTATTTTCGCTCACAAGATCGTATCCAATCTGAATCAAAGTAGCTAATGTTAACTTATAATGTAACTGGTTTTATGACGAATTTCTTGTCATTATTAAAAAGTTAAAACTTTATTCTAAATACGCATGCCTAAACCTCCGAAAAGAAATCTGGTCGGAAAATCATTACCCTGACACGAAAACTATTTAGTATTATCGGGTTTTTGAGATTGTTTTGACCGAAATTATTGGGGGCAGTAAAACCATACTTGATAAAAACGAAAATACTTTGATAGATGTGGTTAAAGTCTAAACCGATTCCGGAATGATTGTAGACGCACCGGAAGGTTTATTCTATCAATAACATGACTGGGGGGCAGTACCGTTAACGTTTCAGGGGAAAAGCATAATTCTGATTATAAGTCGATGGCTGTGTCATTGCTTGCTATGGTACTTCTTATCGCCGCAGGAACGGCATACAGACAGGCGGCAGCTCACTTCAGCGCAATATCCGATCTGCCGATTAATCTTAAAACTCCTCTAAAAGAGTTTCCGGTTAGAGTTGGTAACTGGACCGGCACAGACGTCCCGATTTCTGAAACAATATTAAAAGTCGCCAACAATGACGACTATCTCATGCGTAAGTATCAAAACAGTGTAACGGGCCAGTCAGTTAATTTGTATATAGCTTTTTCGGCGAGGCCCTCGACAATGCGGGGGCACAGGCCCGAGGTCTGCTATCCTGGAAGCGGCTGGGTGCATGACACTTCCACCAAACAGGAGATTCCCCTGGTTTCCGGTCGCAGCCTGTCATGCCTTGTGCACAGATTCCATAAGCCTTATCCCGGATCAGGCAATGTTGTAGTTTTAAATTATTACATTCTGGACGGTCATTTCACCACAAATGAAGACGCTTTTGACGGCCTTAAATTCAGAATGGTAAATTATTCCGGGAAAGCTCATAAATATGTAACGCAGGTTCAGATCAGTTCTTCGATGACAAATTCTGTTATTTCCGCCGCTTCAGAGTTTGGCGATCTGATATCGAAACTTTTTCCGGATACTAACGCGGCTCAGTAGTAAAAAAGATTTTGTGCCATGGCCGGCACTAAAGGCCCGATTGGGCCTGGCTCAAAGATGAGAAAATGAGCAGGGGGTTTTAATTTCCTCGATGTAACCGACGGGGACGGAGTCCATCTGCTGGGCGCAAATATAAGGAGTATAATATTATGGATGTTTCAGTAATCATAGTAAATTGGAATACTCGCCAACTGTTGTACGATTGCCTCAAATCGATAAAGGATACCACAAAAAATATCACATACGAAATAATCGTAGTCGATAATAATTCCTCAGACGATTCGGTAGAGATGCTCGCTGAAAAATTTCCAGATGTAAAGCTGATCGTTAATGGCAAAAATCTCGGATTTGCAGCGGCAAATAACCAGGGCATTGAAATTTCACAGGGAAGATACGTACTGCTGTTAAATAGCGACACAATCCTGTACGAAGGTGCAATCGAGAAAAACGTTATTTATGCCGACGACAATCCGGATGCGGCGGTATTTGGCTGTCGTGTGATGAATTCACCCGACAATGTCGATATGACCTGTTTTGCTTTTCCGACTCTTCTCAATTTGTTCTTTAGCGTGACCGGCCTTGAACAGGCTTTCAAAATGAGCCGCCTGTTTGGTCGTGAAAGGATGCGGTGGTGGCCGCGTGACACCTTCCGCAGGGTCGATGTTGTAACGGGAATGTACATGTTCGTCAGAAAAAAGGCAATAGATGAAGTTGGTATGATGGATGATTCATTTTTCTTTTATTACGAAGAAACCGATTGGTGCTATCGATTCGCGAAAGCAGGGTGGAAGGCACTTTTCAATCCCGAAGCAATTATCATGCATGTAGGCGGCGGAGGACAAAGCAGTTCCAAAGCTGCCATGAAAATGTTTGTTCAACAACAGAAAAGCTGTCTTATCTATTACAAAAAACACAAGGGTCAGATAAAAACATTCATTGCCAGGATCCTGCTTGCACTAGGTTTTGCCGGCAGGTCGCTTTACTGGTCTTCACTGATTATGTTCAAGAAACTGATCGCAGCCCAGACCCATCATCAGATTCGAAATAACATGAAATCATTAGCAGCCGTTAAATACCTGCTATTCGGCATTGAGCCTTAAGGGTGCGCGTTTGGATATGATTTTAAAATCTACAGCAAAGACCGCACACGAAGTAAGGGAGGATATGGATGTGTGAAAAAAATAAAAAAATATGTCTCGCCGCATCTGCAGGCGGGCACCTTACACAACTGCTCAAAATAACTGAAAGTTGGAAAGAATACGAATCTATATACGTATCTACGTCTAATGTCGTCGCTTTAAAACTCGCACAACTCGGAAAAACATACATCGTTGGCGAGTGCAACCGCAGGCATATTAACGAATGCATCAAG
>JAIPFG010000040.1 GCA_021736745.1 Pseudomonadales bacterium | reverse complement strand
GATATTTGGTCGGAACAGCAAAGGCGATCCCTTAAAACTGATGGAGAAGCCTTAATGAAACAGCAAGCATTCATCAGTACTGAATTTCGCAGTAGTGTTTTTTTCCAGGCAATATTGCTTGGCACCAGCGCCCTGGTCGCCACAACTTTATTGAGCACGGGAGATTTAGAAACTCGGGACACGATCAAATTACGTGCCGAAGAAGACCTGAAACAATCCATCGGCCAAGTGATCTCGGACCAGTTGCACGATAACGATCTGCTGAAAAGCACCGTTTCTTTAATGGGTTCTA
The DNA here is from genome assembly GCA_021736745.1 of Pseudomonadales bacterium. Lineage (GTDB taxonomy): Bacteria > Pseudomonadota > Gammaproteobacteria > Pseudomonadales > IMCC2047 > JAJFKB01. The sequence continues at coordinate 14,809 of JAIPFG010000040.1, read as the reverse complement.
ATGGCGAACCCATTACAGTTTACCAAGGTAGCAAAGACGGCTCCATCACCGCACTTGCCTTTTCCGTCAGCAGCTATGGTTACGGTGGCAAAATCCTGGCGATTATGGCGCTTAATCCGGCGGGTGAAATTCTTGGCGTCCGTATTCTCTCCCATGCCGAAACACCGGGTCTGGGCGATAAAATTGAAATAGAAAAAAACGATTGGATACTGGGTTTTAATGGCCTTTCACTCGCATCAACGCCGGCCCAGGATGGGGCCCCCAAAAAAGATGGCGGTCGGTTCGATCAATTTAGCGGCGCCACCATTACACCTAGGGCTGTCGTAAAGGCAGTAAAACAGGGTTTGGACTTCTTCGTCAGCCAACAGGATAAACTCTTGACCCCGGTAATAAGTAAAGAGGATTCACAGGCTATTACGGTTTCTCAAAACAAACCCAATGTCAGTGAAACCCAGCCAAAAGAAACAGAGGTAAACAGCAATGACAGTAAACTATAAAATCAACGCCCGCGAAGGGCTTTGGACGAATAATATTGTATTTAGCCAAATGCTGGCACTCTGCCCTCTGCTGGCCGTTACTGGCACGGCAACCAATGGTCTTGGCATGGGCTTCGCCACGATAGCGGTTCTTGTCGCTTCCGGCTTAACGGTTTCTTTATTTCGTAATGTCATTACCCCCGAAGTTCGAATCCCAACCTTCGTCCTGATTATTGCGACTATTGTGACGCTGGTGGACATGATCATGAATGCCTGGATGCATGAATTATACAAGGTACTCGGACTCTTCATTCCCTTAATCGTTACTAACTGTGCCATTTTAGGCCGTGCCGAGGCCTTTGCCTCCAAAAACTCTGTCGGTGCTTCTGCTTTTGACGGACTGATGATGGGGCTTGGCTTTACTTTAGCTTTGGTGCTCTTAGGCGCAGTGCGTGAAATAATCGGCAGCGGCACTCTCTTTGCCAACGCCGCTTTGCTATTGGGAGAACATTTCTCATTTATGGAAACCACTATCATTCCAAATTACCGAGGGTTTTTGTTGTTTGCTCTGCCTCCAGGCGGCTTTATCGCATTGGGTTTTCTCATCGCAGCAAAACGCCTGTTGGATAATCGTGTCAGTGACGTTAATGAGCAGGAAACCGAAAGCAACAAAAGCAAAGAGTTCATCAAGCTCGTTGAAGTATGATCGAGAAAGGAACGAACACCATGATACAAGTCAGCGTCGCCTACGCTACTCCACTCGAACAAATCTGGCGTGATGTGAATGTACCGGAGGATGCCACAGTGCTCACCGCAATAGAAACATCCGGTATTTTAAACGAGTGTCCGGAAATTAATTTAAAGGTTAACAAGGTAGGCATTTATGGCCACATGACTCAGCTCAATGCGCCAATCAAGGAAGGTGATCGTGTGGAAATTTATCGCCCAATCAAAATTGATCCGCAGACGCTGGAACGGAAAAAATACAAGCTGCGAAAGATGGAACGCTTCATTGAAAAAGTGAATAACGATTAGTCAACATTCATAGTCCACCGGACGATTAAAACGAGGTGTCAGAATGAGCTTAAAAGATCTTATTGGCGAATACGGTTTGGTGATCAAGGTTGATGTTTCCGACCTTGAAAAAAGTACGCAATGGTATACCGAAAAATTACATTTTCAACTGGATGAAAGATATAACGCCGACACTTGGCGGCAATTGAATATTCCTGACGTAACCAATACCGCTATCGGGCTACACTTAAACCCAGAAGGTGCCGGGATGGAAGGGAAAAAAGCCACCTTCGTCGTTAATGACATTAACGCTGCACGCAATGAACTAGTGAAGAATAATGTCGAGGTTGATGAAATTATCACCCTGGGTGAATGGGTTAAATTGGCATTTTTTAGAGACCCGGACGGGAACATTCTTGGCTTGCGGCAAAATCATGCCAGCCATCCCAACGCTGGTGAAATAGGCGCTAAATAATTTGCTTCATTTGCTCCTTGGCTAGCTCAATGGCGTTGATCAGCTCTAATGGCAATGGCCGATCAATTTTATAGGCGAGGCCTACGACGCGTTCAAGCTTCAGGTCATTCACCGGTCGCGTCACAATATTCATGTGATTTGTGGTTGAATGACTGGGGACGACAGAGATACCAAGACCGGCGGCCACCAGGTCAAGTGCATACTCTTCATTTTTTACCGTGGCTTTTATATCCAGAGTAATGCCCTGCTTTTCAGTGGCAAACTTCCACGCGTCATTGACATCGCAGGGTTGGCGGCTAATGAATGGAACACCATTTAATCCTTTTAAAGAGATCGATGGCTTAATAGACAACGGATGACCCTCCGGCATAGCCAGCACATACTGGTCGAGCCAGAGTTTATGGAAAATTTCATCTTGTTGTACCTGAGTGGCTGAAATAATGCGAGCGTCGGCTTGTTCCGTTAGATCCACGACGGTCAAATCCAGACCCGGTACCGATGCCAATAGTACTTTTATAATCAGACTAATACGCTTTCCGGATAAAAAAGGCATGAGTGCAATATTGAGTGATATTTGCGGTGAAGGCGCTTTAAACAGGTGTTTAATAGCCTGCATATCATCGAAAACCTTGCAGGCATGAGGATAAAGACTCTCTCCACTTGGTGTGGGCGTCACGCCTTTGGTATGCCGTACAAATAACTGGCTCTCAAGGTCAGACTCGAGTTGTTGGATGGCGGAGGAAATTGACGGTTGCGCGACAAAGCACCGCTTTGCAGCCGCACTTAAGCTGGATTCCTCATAAACAGCAATGAAATAACGAAGTGCACGGAAATCCATTGAATCTCCTCCTGTCTAAGTTTGATGGCGGTGGTTAGTTGATAAAAGGCACTAACATAATATTTTAGCTATAGTCTAAACCTATATCCATGCCAGGAAAACTATATTTTACCAATGGATAAGTACCTATTACTATAAGTGAAAATGACCGATAGAATCGGAATGACACCCGTCCATCATTCAACAATCGAGGGCGGAGATATCTGGTTAGAGCATGTAACACTGGCCGCAATCAAAGTAGCTTTTAGAGGAAATGAATGATGACACTGACACAAATTCTATCAAACCTTGGGATTGACGAAGCAAGCATTCAGGGCGGCGAACTCGTTGTACATAGCCCAACAGATGGTGCAGTTCTCGGTCAAATTAAAGTTTGCTCATCTGAGGAGGTCGAGATTGCCATTACTGAGGCACAGGCCGCCTTTCACGAGTGGAAAACCGTGCCCGCACCTAAACGTGGTGAACTGATCCGTGTGTTAGGGAATAAGTTGAGGGAACACAAAGAAACACTGGGCGAGCTGGTGACTCTGGAATGCGGCAAGATATATCAAGAGGGTCTCGGCGAAGTCCAGGAAATGATTGATATTTGCGATTTCGCTGTTGGCCTTTCTCGCCAACTTTACGGTTTAACGATCGCATCGGAGCGCCCCGGTCACCGCATGGCGGAAACCTGGCACCCGATCGGACCCATCGGGGTGATATCCGCTTTTAACTTTCCAGTAGCCGTCTGGTGTTGGAATACAGCCTTAGCCATCGTCTGTGGTAATAGCGTCATTTGGAAGCCCTCCGAAAAAACACCTATCACCGCCATTGCCTGTCAGAAACTGTTTGAAGAAGCCGCACGGGAAGTCGGCAATGTTCCCGCAGGGCTGTCACAACTGCTGATCGGTGAAGCCGCAGTTGGCGCTCAGCTGGTAGCCGATAAACGTGTCCCGGTGATCAGCGCAACCGGTAGTACGGCAATGGGACGCAAAGTAGGTCCCGTGGTAGCTCAACGATTTGGTCGTTCCATTCTTGAACTGGGTGGTAACAATGCCATTATTGTCTGCCCTTCTGCTGACCTGGACATGGCCGTTCGCGCCATTTTATTTGGTGCGGTGGGTACTGCCGGACAACGCTGTACCTCGACCCGCCGCTTATTTGTACATGAAAGCATTTATGACTCACTCGTGCCTTCACTAAAGGCTGCTTATCAGCGTATTCGCGTGGGTAACCCCATGGATCCAAAGACACTGGTAGGCCCACTCATTGATGGGTCGGCTTATCAGATGATGCAGCAAGCTCTCTCGGCCATCAGTGCGCCGAGAATTGGTGGAGAACGCGTGTTGTCTGAGGAATATCCGGGGGGCTACTATGTAACCCCCGCTCTGGTCGAAATGCCGATATCGGACCGTACGGTTCAGGAAGAAACCTTTGCCCCAATACTTTATATATATCCGTATCAGGATTTAAACGAGGCCATCAGACAACACAATGATGTGCCACAGGGTCTGTCCTCATCCATCTTTACCAATGATATTCGAGAAGCGGAGCTGTTCCTTTCCGTTGCCGGCAGCGATTGTGGTATTGCCAATGTCAATATAGGCACCAGCGGTGCTGAGATTGGCGGCGCCTTTGGTGGCGAGAAGGAAACCGGCGGTGGTCGGGAATCTGGCTCCGATGCTTGGAAAGGCTATATGCGCAGAACCACCTCAACGATCAATTATTCAACAGAACTCCCACTGGCACAGGGTATTGAGTTTGATCTTTAGCAGGTTACTGAAGAGGTGATGAGCACCGTTTCAGACCAACAAATATAGGTTAAAAAGCATTATGGTTTTTAATCAACCGGTTATCAATGAACGGCATAAAATAACCGGTTAGCACGACAACCACGATAGATGACATTATGAATCGCGCCGAAATCATACATCAAAATTTTACCCAACGGGTGAGCGCTGAAGATTTTCCGGAAACGTCGGTAACCTTAACCCCCCAGCAGGTCGACCTGGCACCCTGGGAAGTCGTTGACCTGTTCGAAAGTCAGGTCATGAGCCGTCTCCTGGACCTGACTTCACGCCGTCTCAGTACCCGTAAAGAGAGTTTTTATACGATCGGCAGTGCCGGACACGAAGGTAATGCGGTATTTGGCAAAGTCTTTCGCCATACGGACATGGCTTTTTTACATTATCGCAGCTGCGCCTTAATGATTCAGCGCAGCAAGCAGGTGGAGGGTTTGACGCCCCTGTATGACACTTTATTATCTTTTGCCGCTTCGTCAGAGGATCCCATTTCAGGTGGTCGCCATAAGGTATTGGGCAGTAAAGTGCTATTAGTACCACCACAGACCAGTACTATAGCCAGCCATTTACCGAAAGCGATGGGTGCTGCCCATGCAATCGGTTTAGCTTCGAAACTCCGTCTGGTTGACGCTACAATGCCCCATGACTCGGTAGTAATTTGTAACTTTGGGGATGCCTCCGCAAATCACTCTACGGCACTGGGTGCTGTTAATGCTGCCGCCTGGGCTGCGTACCAGGGTTCCCCCATGCCGGTTATCTTTATCTGCGAAGATAATGGTATTGGCATTTCCACGCAGACCCCAATGGGCTGGATAAAAGCAAAATATAGCCAACATCCGGGTATTAACTATATTGCCTGTGACGGACTCAACCTACTGGATACACAACGGGCCGCCATGGCCGCCGCCCACTATGCACGAAAAACCAAAAAACCCGTTTTCCTTCACTGCCGAACCATACGGTTAGCCGGACATGCCGGTTCCGATGCGGAAACCAGCTACTTAACACGAGAGCAGCTTGAAACCACAGAAGCTCAAGACCCGCTTCTGCATTCTGCTCGTATTTTATGGGAAAACAATCTGATGACTGCGGCTCAGATTTGTGTACTTTACAATGATCTGGAGGCACGAATCGAACGAATTGCCGAAGTGGCGATTCAGCGACCAAAGTTGACAACGGCGGCCGATGTGATGGCATCCATTGTACCGAAACCGAACCTTGCCGACCCTATGCCGATTCCAGCTGAAGCGGCCCGGCAAGAACTTTTTATCCGAGACAAGCGATTATTTGACAAACCCCAACACATGGGACGTCTGATCAACCTGGCTTTGGCAGATATTATGCTGCAATATCCCACCACGGTCATTTGCGGTGAGGATGTCGGTAAAAAGGGCGGTGTTTATGGGGTAACTCAAGGCTTGCACCAGAAATTTGGCACGGCACGGATGATTAATACACTGCTTGATGAACAAACCATTCTCGGCCTTGCCATAGGCATGGCTCACAATGGACTTCTCCCGATTCCTGAGATTCAATTCCTGGCCTACGTACATAACGCCGAAGATCAAATTCGCGGTGAAGCCGCTACCCTGTCCTTTTTCTCGGATGGGCAGTTCACCAACCCCATGGTGATCAGAATCGCCGGTCTGGCTTATCAAAAAGGTTTCGGCGGCCACTTCCACAACGATAACTCCTTTAATGTGTTCAGAGATATCCCCGGCCTAATTGTGGCCTGTCCCAGTAACGGCAGAGATGCCGTTCACCTGTTGCGAAGCTGCATTAAACTGGCCCATGAGGAAAAACGTGTTGTGGTATTCCTCGAGCCTATCGCCCTCTATATGACACGTGATTTACACGAACCGGATGACGGACTTTGGACATCCCTTTATGAGCCTCCCGGCACAGGGCAAGCCATTGCCCCAGGAGAGATAGGGGTTTCCGGAGAGGGCAAAGACATCGGCATATTAACTTATGCCAATGGTTACTACCTAAGCCTGCAGGCTGCCAAAAAATTACATGATGAACACGGCATTAATTGCCGGATTGTGGATTTACGCTGGCTGTTGCCACTCAATACTGCCGCTATTGTGGAGGCTATGGCTCCTTGTGACTCCATATTAATCGTCGATGAATGCAGACGCACTGGATCCGTAGGAGAGGAACTTGTCACCTTACTGGTTGAAGCAGGTATTACCTCCCCGATACAGAGAGTAACCGCAGAGGACTCCTTTATCCCGTTGGGGGCCGCAGCCAACCTGGTGCTACCCAGCGTAGAAAGCATTCTGGAAGGCGCGCTCACTTTAGCGGCCCCAGTCCGTAGTGAAGATCGGAAATACTGCCCATGACCCTGTTGAAAAAACAAAGCGCCGTTGTGGTCTGTCCCGGCAGGGGCACCTATAACAAGCCGGAATTAGGCTACCTCAAAAAATATCATGCCGATAAAACGCGTTTTATAGAATTGATTGACCAGTATCGCACTGAGCAGGGGCAAAAGACGGTATCGGAATTAGATTCCGCCGAAACATTTCGCGCATCGCAGCACACCACGGGAGATAACGCCGCCTCGCTCATCTACGCCTGCGCCTTAGCCGATTTTCTGACGATTAATCAAGATAAATTCGATATTACAGCAGTGACAGGGAATTCGATGGGTTGGTACCTTGCCCTCGCCTGTGCCAACGTGTTGACACCGCAATCCGCAATCGAGGTGGTCAACGGTATGGGTACGCTCATGCACAAAGAGGCGAGCGGCGGCCAGGTTATCTATCCGCTGGTGGACGACCAGTGGTTACCAGACCCTGAACTTAAGCAAAATTACGAAAACGCGGTTGCGCTAGTTTCTCAGGAAGCCGGCGCGGAGATCCATACCTCAATACGCTTAGGTGGCATGGTGATCCTGGCGGCCAATGATTTTGCCGTTAAGCGGCTCTTAACGACTTTACCTAAAGTTCAGGAGCGCTACCCCTTTGCATTACCCAATCACGGAGCCTTTCATAGTCCTTTGATGCGGGATATATCCGAGCAGGCGTTACAACGACTACCCATCAGTTTATTCCAAACACCACAGATCCCCCTAATTGATGGCTGCGGTCATATTTGGCAGCCCTATGCCACAGATTTGAATGCCTTACACAGTTATACCTTTGGCCATCAGGTGGCAAAGACCTACGATTACACCTGCGCCGTTGAAGTGGCCATCAAGGAATTCGCGCCGGACGTCCTGATTATTCTCGGGCCTGGCTCAACCTTGGGAGCACCCACCGCCCAAACATTATTGCAACATGACTGGCTAGGAATGAAGACCAAGGATAACTTTAAAAAAAGGCAAAACGCTCATCCTTTTGTGCTAAGTATGGGAATTGAAGATCAACGGAGTCTGGTGGTTTAAGGTTTAATACAGCCATGAAACATAGTTGCCAGAATGCCTTCGGCCGACCACGGCACCACCGGTAAGCGAACACCCTTTAGGAAAGAGCGAAGATGAAGCAGTCGGCCTCGACCAAGTACCTCCGCCGCATACAACTTGAATCGGTCAGGATCGCTTATACGGATCAAGGAGACGGTGATCCCATTCTCTTTATCCATGGTTCCTGGGACGACCATCACAGTTGGGACGGTGTTGCGGACCTGCTGAGCGATGAGTATCGTGTCATAACCTATGACCGTAGAGGTCACAGCGCGAGCACCACGCCGCCGGGACAAGGCCGAATGGGACAGGATGTTTCAGATGCCCTTGAATTAATCGATAATCTCGGCCTTTCCTCCACCCACCTTGTTGGGCACTCTTACGGTGCAAGTGTCGCTATCGAACTTGCCAGCAGTTCGCCTGACTCAACGAAAAGCCTTTTTATACACGAACCGCCTGTATTCTCCCTACTTGATGGAAATCCTGAATGCATAAAATACCGTAAGAGTGCAGCCCTCCTGATGAACCGCTCGGCGGAATTAATTGAGAAAGGAGAAATAGAAGAAGCCGCCAGACTCTTCATTGAGCAGGTTGCATTTGGCGAGGGCAGTTGGGAACAGATCTTCGATAAAGCAGCACACAACACCATACTATCGAATGTCGATACCTGGCTCGATCAATTCAGGGATCCTGAACGTCTCGCTGTGGACGTAACCGCTTTACGCCATTATAGACAAAGAATAACCCTGTCAACGGGGACAAACACGTTGCCGGCTTATAGCCAAATTGTACAGCAGCTAATAAGGATTCTACCCTTACTAAAAGTTGCAGAAATCACCGGTGGTGGCCATGGCGCCCATATCTCGCACCCCACGGAGATCGCCAACGCTATTCGAGCCCACCTACTCCCAACAAACGAAAAAACCCATTGATGAGAGGCAATTCTATCGGTTCAGTTTTGAGCTGCTGACGGCAATTGAAGACTAAAATCATCACCACGATATAAGTTCTTTGATAGGCACATCTCCACTTGCCAACTTTACTTTATCGACCGGCACCTGTCCCAAAATAAGCCTTTTCGCCACCATGAACTCCTGAGGCTTATTTACTGCATCCAGCGCAATGACAACACCTGCTTTGAGATAAAAAACCGCAAAACAACGTCCTTTTTGCAAGTCCCCTCGAATAACAACTTCGTCAAACCCCTGCGACAAACCAGCAATTTGTAGCTTAAGATCGTATTGATCTGACCAAAACCAAGGTAATGGGTTATAAACTTTTGGATTGCCACAAATAGCCAGGGCAGCCACCTTTGCTTGGTCAACCGCATTTTGTACTGACTCAAGACGGATTTCACGATCATATAGAGCATTGTAATGAACCGTGCAATCCCCCGCCGCCACAATATCTGGGTCTTCGGTGCAGGCATAGGAATCCACTATAATACCGTTGTTAACTGGCAACCCAGCCGCTTCGGCCAATTCTACATTTGGCACAATACCGACTCCAATAACTACCAGATCAGCCGGATATTGCCGACCGTCCCCACAGACAACTTTCTCCACCTGGCTAACACCCTCCAAGGAAGTAACAGTAATGCCCGTTACAATCTCTACACCCTCCTCCTGATGCACACGGGTATAGAAGGCCGATAATTCCGGTATCGTCACCCGCTGTAAAACGCGTGGCAGCATTTCCAGTACCGTCACTCTCATACCTAAATGCTGTAGTACAGCGGCGGTCTCCAGGCCAATATAACCACCACCGACAATGACGGCTCGCTTCCCTGTTCCCGCAAACTTTTTGATCATTTCCACATCATGGATAGTCCGCAAGTAAAGTACGCCCGCTAAATCGACTCCTGGCAGATCAACTTTCCGCACCCGAGAACCCACAGTTAAGGCTAATTTGTCGTAATCCAGAGCCTCACCATTGTTCAGCATCACCCGTTTATTAGCACGATCAATACTTTCAACCCGCGCCCCCAGCATGAATTCAATATCAGCATTTTTATAGATATTTGGCTGACGAATAAATAGATCGTCAACTGCTTTGTTCCCGGCAAGAAACTCCTTGGATAGAGGTGGACGATGATAGGGGATGAAGGGCTCATCGCCAATAATGAGAATACGTCCACGCCACCCTCCCAGGCGTAAACTTGGTGCCAACTGAGCTGCCGCATGACTCGCGCCAACAATAATACAGGTTTGCATATTCATCTGTTGTCTACTTTGCTACATGAATTCATCGTCTAGAATGGTATCTTCGTGACGTCGCTGAAAGGCGAGTTTGGCTTTGCGGGGAATCAGTTTAGCTAGATCAAACCCAGGTTGGCGCGCTTCAGCAACTGACAACTCAATGCGATTTTCGAGTATTTTGCGACAGTTCATATATTCAAAAGGTTGATTCACCGCGTTACACGCCACGAGCTGGTTATCCCGAAAAAACAATACCGAGAATTTCCCCGCCGAAACTGACCCTCTCACGATTGTCTGATCATTCGTTTGTGAGATGCCGACCATATGCATGCGATAGTCATATTGGTCTGACCAGAACCAGGGCACCTGGCGGTAAGGCATTTTTAATCCGCACATCGAAACCGCCGCAGTTTTGGCCTGTTCCACTGCATTATGAACGGATTCAAGACGTAAATTTCGTTGCAGATAGGTGTTGGGATGGTTAGTACAGTCCCCGGCGGCAACAATGTCCGGATCACTCGTGACAGCGTATTCATTCACACAAATACCGTTATTACAGTGAATTCCTGCTTCGGCAGCCAACTCTTCATTGGGTTGCACCCCAACACTGACGATCACTAGATCAGCAGGAAACTCCTGACCGTCAGCCGTCATCACCCCGCTGACCCACCCCTTCTTTGCGGTAATAGATGCTACCTGGGTCCGAGTGTGAATCTTCACCCCTTTATTGGCATGCAGGTTTTGGTAGAATTCGGAAATTTGGGGGGCAACTGCATTGGCCATCACCCGATCCTGCACTTCCAGAACCGTTGCCTCTTTACCCAGCGCAACAATCACACTGGCGGCTTCTAGACAGAGGAAACCTCCCCCGATAAATACCACACGTTGTGCTGTTTTGAGTTTATCTCGAATTTGATCGGAGTCCGTCACACTGCGCAGGTAATACACGCCGTTAACCTCCGCTCCCGGAATGGGTAATTTACGCACACGGGCACCCGTAGTAATGGCCAACTTGTCATAAGTCAGACTGGACCCATCAGCCATTCTGATACTTTTGGCGGATCGATCAATGGCATCCACGCGCTGATTCAGCATCACTTCCACATTGTTTTTTAAGTAAAAATTTTCCGGCCGATATAACAGTTTCTGTTCTGCCAATGCCCCCGACAAATAGAGTTTTGACAGATGGGGTCTTTGGTAGGGCAATAAATGCTCCTCTGTGACCAGGGTGATTTTTCCCTCAAAATTTTCCTTCCGCACTGTTTCAATAAGCTGGCCAGCCGCTTGACCGCCACCAACAACAACAAATCTTTGATCAGCTTTGCTCATAGATTACACCTATCGACGAAACACAAATTGTGTCGTTGGTTGAGTCCCCGCATCCTCGTTCAAAATATCCGAGGGGCGATTCTTTATTATCGGTAACAGTCTTCCATCAGGATCTTTGATATCACCAAAATACAAAGCCCGTGTTGGGCAAACTTCCACGCACATAGGTTGCAGTCCTTCCTGTACTCTGTGATCACACATATCACATTTATCAGAGGTCCCAATATCACTATTAAAGTTGATCGCTCCATAGGGACAGAGCTCACCACAATTCTGGCAACCCACACACATTTCCGGATCAATCTCTATCAGTCCATCCTCCCGTTGATGGATGGCATAGGTCGGACAGTCATTGACACAGGGCGCATCATCACAGTGCTGACACATGACCGGCCACCATTCCATCTCCAGATCAGGATACTGCCCGTTGGGCTTATCAAATACCGTGGTTTGTTGCGGATTTAGTATGCGCAACCGGCTCTGCCCTAGCGGAATGTCATTCTCCATTTTGCAGGCAACACTACAGGTGTCGCAGCCGATGCAGCGAAAAATATCGATCAAAAAAGCCTTACGATCACTCATGACTGGAGCCCCCCAGCAGTTTTTTCAACTTCCACCAGGCAGTCGAATATCGGGTAATTTGATTCTAATATGGTTTCCTGGGCCGGGTTCAAAGGCATATGCGTCACGTCGCTGTAATGACCTTCAATAAAGTGTTGCGGCCACCAACCCTGAGTGATGTTTAAAGCGCCGGGTTTTATGCCCTCTGTCACATGAACATGTACCTTGAAAAACCCTCTGTCATTGAAAACTTTAATTGCGTTTCCATCATCTATCCCCCGCGCCTTGGCGTCAACCGGATTCATCTCCACCCGAGGCTCAGGTGACACTTCACGAATCCAAGGCAGAATCGTGTGTTGCGCGTTAACAGAGTACATAGAGTGATTGCTCATAAAGGTAAGTGGGTATTTTTTTGCCTTTTCCTTACGGTTCCCTTCAATCGGTTCAACGTAGGTCGGTATCTCCTGTCCATGTTGGCTCAAGCTTTCGGTATAGAGTTCAATACGGCCTGACGGAGTAGGAAATTTCATATCCTTAAAGGGAATATGGGGGCTTTGAATTTCTGCATGAACAACACCCTTTTGTTTCAACTCCTGCCAGTCGATATTACTGAAAATTGGATCTTTGGAATGCTTGAGAATATATTCAGCGGATTCCAGAGCAGTCATTCCCCAGTCTTCACCCTTACCCATGCGCTCACACAGGCCTTTGAAGATTTCCCAATCAGATTTGGCTTCCCCGACCGGATCAATCGCCTGAGTTCTTAACTGTACATACATGTTGTTCCAGGAGGCCACGAGGTCAGCCTCCTCTTCATAATAAGAGGTTGCCGGTAAAATAATATCAGCGTGCTGAGCCGCTTCGGTCATCACCAGTTCTGATACGACAAATAAATCTAATGTTGGCAAAACCTTTGAAATGAAATGGTTACGTCTGGGCGTCTGTGTTCCAAAACCATAATTGTGCGCCCAGAGGCTCTTAATCGGATAAGGGTCAGCGTTACTGATGATGTCGTGAATACGCGTACCGGGATATACCCTTCCCGTTTTACCGCCCGGAGCAAGCCAGCTATCTGGAGTCGCAAAGATAAAACGTAGCAACGAACCGCCACCCCAGTTAACACCGGCATGGCGCTTACCGATATTACCGGTTAGTGCGCCAAGCGTAATCAGCGCCCGAAAAACTTGGTGCCCGTTATAGTATCGCTGTGTACCCTGACCTATCCACAGCGATGCCGGATCAGAATTAACATACTCATAAGTCAGCTCCCGAATAACCTGTTGCGGCACTTCAGTGATGGCTTCCGCCTGAGCTAAAGTATATTCCTGACAGCCAGTGACCATCGCTGAAAAAGCAGTTTGACAATGAACGCTGGTACCATCCGCAAGCTGTACCATTCCCTGCCACGCCAAGATACATCCCGAAGACACCTCAGCCATAGCCGGTTGGCCAGACTCAACATCAATAACAAGGTAGTCATCCGTTCCATTGGGGTCGATATCATGTTGACGCAAGCATTGTTGATTATCTGAGCGCACCAAAAATGGCGAATTACTGTACTGTTTTAAATATTCTTCGTCATAGAGCTTTTCATCGATGATCAGTTTAATCATCGCCAGTATCATGGCCGCATCGGTTCCTGGTCGAATCGAAATCCACTGGTCAGCTTTGGCAGAGGTCCTGGAATATCGCGGATCAATAGACACGACCCTGGCTCCATGGTCCATCGCATCAAAGAGAAAATGCATATCACTATGCGCTGTATCCGCTACATTTTTACCAAATAGAATGATGAGCTTACTACCTACAACATCAGGCCATTCATTGGCTTCCTGATGAACACCCAGCGTTGGCAGGTAACCCATGTTCGCTCCCAGGTCACCCATAATCCCTAAATTAGTAAACGCCGTACCACCCAAACAGTTAGCGATACGAGCTGAGATCATCATGGACATGATGCCGTAGTTACCGGTCATACTTATCCAGGAATTAGCCTCCGGCCCGTATTGATCGGCGATGCATGTTAATTTTTCTGCCAGATAGTCAAAGGCCTCGTCCCAACTGATGCGGTCCCATTGACCACTGCCACGTTCGCCACGGCGTAACATGGGGTAGCGGATACGATCGGGGTGCTCAATTCTCTGCATGGCCATCGATATTCCCTTAAGACAGATCCGCTTATAGCGGTTATCGGGGAAATCGGCCGGTTCTATTTTTAGCAGTTTACCGTCTTTCACAAAGGCATTAATCCCGCAACTACCCGTGCAATTAGGAGAACAAACTGTCCGGACAATTTTGTCCGGTTGGACATGTCCACCCATTACACTTTTTTTTACTGTCGTTTTTATCTTCATGCTGTCACCTTGATTGCACCCATTTACTCAACTCATGGCTTTATCAAGATATTATTACAATCAATAGCGGGCCAATATCACCTCGATACACACAATATCCGCCAGTTACATTTATTTATACCCATCTAATTCCCAAATCAGCCGGTCCTCAGGAAAACCGTTGACAATCGATTAAGACCCAGATACTGCTAATTACCTCTGCACGATCTGTCGGAGTGGCTCTTTGAAAGTAAAGGGGAAGAAGCTTAAGGCCTGAACCCAGATGACATAACAGCAGAAAAAAATGGTAGCCTACATCAGACATCTCCAATGTAGGCTATCCGAACCCGGGAGAGGGAAGCCCCGAGAATACCGCTATGTGCGGCTAAGAAAATCTA
>JAIPFG010000039.1 GCA_021736745.1 Pseudomonadales bacterium | reverse complement strand
TGATCGCATTGCTGTAATGGACAAAGGCTGTATTGTAGAGCTTGGCACACATGTAGAGTTGCTGGCGAAAGAGGGTGCCTATGCGCAACTCTATCGGATGCAATTCAACGATAATAACGGTACCTAAAACAGTATTCTGCGATTCGTGTTTGTCATCAGAACACAGTTAGTCTGAAGGCTAGGCATTGAAGCTTTCGCCTCAGGTTTGCAATATTGATATACTTCGCCCAGATAAATCCCTGCCTTTGGAATTGAACCTATGAAGCTGGAAATACCCCGTTTTAAACAAGCCCGCGTCATTGTGATTGGAGATGTGATGCTGGATCGATATTGGTACGGCGGCACTTCCCGCATTTCTCCGGAAGCGCCCGTTCCTGTTGTCGGGGTGAATCAACGCGATGAACGTCCGGGTGGTGCCGCCAATGTGTCACTCAATATTGCGGCACTGGGTGCGACAACTGATTTAATTGGTGTCGTGGGTGATGATGAAGCCGCTCAATCTTTGTCTGAGAGTCTGACTTCCGTTGATGTTAAATGTGATTTCCAGACTGCCAATACAAAGCCAACGATTACCAAGTTAAGAGTGGTTAGTCAGAACCAGCAATTGCTCAGGCTTGATTTCGAAGAATTATTTGACGCAGCGGATGTCGATCAATTTCCCGCTAAATTAAAAAATCATATCGTCAAGGCTGGCGCGCTTGTGCTATCGGATTATGGCAAAGGTGCTTTGCAAGAACCGCAGAAACTCATCGCCTTAGCGCGAGCGGCCAAAGTGCCGGTACTGGTTGACCCCAAGGGTACGGATTTTACCAAATACCGCGGAGCGACGTTAATCACACCCAACCTTAAGGAATTTGAAGCCGTGGTGGGTGTCTGCCGTACCGAGCAGGAACTGGTCGATAGAGGCATTGCGCTATTACATGAACTCAAGATTGATGCGTTATTGGTTACCCGAAGCGAACAAGGCATGACATTGTTGCGCGAAGGCAAACCAGAGCTGCATCTGCCAGCACGTGCGCGTGAAGTTTATGACGTTACCGGCGCGGGAGATACCGTTATTTCGGTTATCGCTTCGTCATTGGCCGCCGGGAGTAGCCTGCCTCAGGCTGTCGCATTAGCCAATATCGCCGCAGGTCTGGTGGTTGCGAAATTGGGTACGGCGACAGTCAGTGTGCCGGAGTTAAGACGCGCTGTGCAGCGCGAACAAGGCTCAGAACGAGGAGTGGTGAGTGAGGATCAATTACTGATGGTGATTGAAGATGCACGGGCCCATGGCGAAAAAATCGTTTTCACCAATGGTTGCTTCGATATTATCCATGCTGGCCACGTTGGATATCTTGAGGAGGCGGGCAGCCTGGGGGACCGTTTAATTGTTGCCGTCAATTCGGATGACTCCGTTTCCCGGTTAAAAGGTCCGGGACGCCCGATAAACCCGGTTGAGAGACGTATGCGCGTACTGGCGGGCTTGGAGTCCGTGGATTGGGTGGTTTCCTTTGCCGAAGATACACCGGAAAATCTGTTGAAAAAAGTACGACCGGATGTGCTGGTCAAAGGTGGCGATTATAAAATGAATGAGATTGTCGGTGCTGATCTTGTCAACTCTTATGGCGGTAAGGTGCAGGTACTAAGCTTTATTGACGAGCTGTCAACCACGGCTATCGTGGAAAAAATTAAACAACGCTAATGAATCGGTGTTTATACACACTGCTATACTATCTGCTGCTGCCGTTCATTTTTCTGCGCCTTCTTTTGCGTGCGCGCAAAGCACCAAACTATGCCAAGCGGTGGGCTGAGCGGCTGGGTTATTTTCCTCCACCTGCCGCGGTAGATGGTCTTTGGTTGCACTCGGTTTCCGTTGGCGAAACAATTGCCGCCGCGCCACTCATTAAACAGATACAAAAGACTTACCCGCAATTACCAATAGTGATTACCACCATGACGCCGACCGGTTCAGATAGGGTACGTGCACTGTTCGGTCATTCGGTGTTTCACGTTTATGTTCCCTATGACACTCCTGGCGCAGTGAAGCGATTTTTAAAAAAAGTACGGCCTCGGCTGGTACTTATTATGGAAACGGAATTGTGGCCCAATTTGATTCATTACTGCCATCGACAGGGTGTTCGTCAGATTGTGATGAATGCGCGTCTGTCAGAGCGCTCTGCGCGAGGCTATCGGCGTTTTCCGGTATTGATGCAGGATATGCTGGCAAAGCTCGATCTCGTGGCGGCTCAGACGGAAGGCGATGCGGAACGATTGTATAGCCTTGGTTTGGATAAGGATAAATTAAAAGTGACGGGAAGTCTTAAATTTGACATCAATATACCCGAGACAATCCTGCAACAAGCCCAGGCATTGCGCTCCGATTGGGGCCGTTCTCGCTCAATTTGGATTGCAGCCAGTACCCATGCGGGTGAAGATGAACAGGTATTAAGGGCTTTCCAATGGTTACTTAAAATACGGCCAGATTTATTGTTGGTTTTAGTGCCCCGCCACCCTGAGCGTTTTAATCAAGTGGCCACTTTATGTCAGTCTCAGGGGTTGCAGCTCGTACGTCGAAGTGCCAATGAGGCAGTGGAACCAGATACCCAGGTGATGCTCGGTGACAGTATGGGGGAGTTGCTGCTTTTTTACGCAGCTTCGGATGTGGCTTTTGTCGGGGGTACTTTGGTTGCTACCGGAGGGCACAACTTTCTTGAACCGGTAGCCTTGGGTATCCCCGTTATTTGTGGACCGCATCGATTTAACTTTTCGCAAGTGAGTGAAATGCTATTGGCGGCTGGTGCAATGCAAGAAGTCACCGATACGGTCGAGTTAGGTGAGGCGGTGGCGGCGATATTAGAAGAGCCTAAAATATCGCAGCGGATGCTCAGTGCCGGGCTCGCCGTGATTGAGGCAAACCGCGGTGCACAACAACGCCTGTTTGAATTGATCAGGGTTTACTTGGATTAGTATTTTTGGAAAGAGTTAGCCACTGGTTAAAAGACTCCAGGTCGTTGATACTGAGCGTGCCGGCAATTCGCTTTAACTTTAGGCTATCGAGAATATAATCATAGATGGCGTTATAGTAATTACGCTGGGCCTCGAATAGTGTATTCCTGGCTTGTAGCACATCCACAATATTGCGTGTTCCCACCTCGTATCCACCTTCCGTTGCTTCCAATGCGCTTTGGCTAGACTTTAAAGCGAGCTGGCGGGCTGTTACTCGCAGTGCGTCTGAGTTTACTGTCCTGTGTTGTCGTTGAATATCCTGTTTGATGGTTCGATATTGGGTTTCATAATTTTCTTTCGCTTGATTCAGTCGATGATGCGCTTCACGTACTTTAGATTGAGTGCCACCGCCTTTGAAAAGGGGAATGCTCAATTCCAGCGCATAATTTTCTATATCAGATTCGTTACCTAAAAAAGAGATGCCGCCGTCTTCAGAATGGGCGTAGCTGGCCACCGCATCTAGGGTTGGCAAGTGCCCTGATTTTTGGCGGCTCACCTCATGCTTGGCAGCAGCTACCTGATGCTGGCTGGCAGACAGTGAAATATTATTCTCCAGGGCTAAGCGAATCCAATCTTGTAAAGCAGCAGGATTAGGGCCGGCAACCGGCATACTTTTGTCGAGTCGGTTAATACTGTCATATCGGCTATTGGTTAACGTTTCTAATGCTGTAAAGCTATTATCCCGTTCCTCTTCCTGGGTAATGCGGGTGACTCGTGATAGATCATAGATGGCCTGCGCCTCGTGAACATCCGTTACAGCAATCAGCCCGACGTCAAAGCGTTCCTGAGTTTGCTCCAACTGTCGACGAAAAGCGGTTTCCGCCGCAACCGCCGAGCTTAGATTATCTTCGGCACGGAGAATATTAAAGTAGGCTTCGGCGACACGAATGATGAGATCCTGCTCCGCATTGCTATATTCCGCCAGAGCTTGTTTACCCCCTTCTTTAGCTGAAAGTAGCTGATACCAGCGGTCAGCTCGAAACAAGGGTTGCGTTAAACGTGCAGAATAACCATTCGAGTTAAAACGTTCTTCTGTCTTGTTTCCGCCACCGGAAAACTCTCGGTCAACTGTGGCTGTATTGGCGCTGACGGTCAAATCAGGTAGTAACAAGGCGCGACTTTGGGGGATTGCCTCCAGGTCAGCCTGCAATTTTGCATATGCGGCTTGTAGCTGTGAGTCTTCTTTTTGGGCTTCAGCAAATATTTGTAATAAATCGGTGGCGCAACAATGCATGCTGAAGCTAATACTGAAAATAAGTAGCGCGATAGATTTTAATGGTTGTTGATACATAGGCCTAATCAAAGTTGGGTAATTGTTTTAAGAATAAGGCTACAGTGTGTATTTCTAGCATAGTCCTTTATTCCAGAGTGTGAGCGACTGGTGAATTATAGGGGAGAAGAGGGGCAGCGGCCAATCTTAAATAGACAAGGACCTGGCCTCTCCCTAAACTGTCATTTTGGCCGAGGGAAAATTGAGGTCAATAAATGCAAAAGGATTATGCTTTTTAATCAGAAAACTGAGGTATAAACATTGGCGGTAGTAAAACATTGAGACGATGAAAACACTTTCCATTTTATTTTTATGCACCGGCAATTCCTGTCGTTCCCAGATGGCAGAGGGTTGGGCCAAATATTTATTAGCGCAGTCCGGCTTGGCACAGAAATTTCAGTTACAGGTCCATTCTGCCGGAATAGAGGCCCATGGAGTGAATCCCAAGGCCATTAAAGTGATGGCGGAAAAGGGTGTGGATATCAGTCAGCAAACCTCTGACTTGCTGGCATCATATTCGCTTGAGAAATTCGATTGGGTGATTTCTCTGTGCTCACACGCGGATCAGAATTGTCCGGTTCTGCCGGTGGGGGTAGCGCGGCAACATTGGGATTTGCCTGATCCCGCTAAAGGAGTGAAGGTAAAAGGGGATATTCTCCCGGTATTTCGAGAGTCCCGGGATCGAATAAAAGTGGCCGTAGAGGACTTTATCGATATGCTCGAGGGGCTTTATAGTCAAAGTTTGGTACCGCAGTTTGGTCGGTCGGATATTGAGATCATCAAACAGGAAAGCCCGTTCAAGGGATTTTTTGAAATGCAGGAAATTACGTTGCGACACAGGCTTTTTGAAGCGGGTTGGAGTGACATCTTCAAAAGAGAACTTTTTGTCCGGGGGCTGGCAGTTGTCGCGTTGTTATATGACCCGGAACGGGACAAGGTGGTGTTGATTGAGCAGTTTCGAGTGGGGGCATTAGAGGATACTAGAAGCCCGTGGTTGCTTGAGCTGGTGGCCGGTATGGTTGAGCCTGGGGAAGCTCCCGAGGACGTGGTACGGCGGGAGGCGATGGAGGAATCCGGCTGCGTGGTTAAGGAAATGATAAAGCTCTATGATTATTGGGTTAGCCCTGGCGCCACCAGCGAAAGAGTGGCAATCTATTGTGGTCATGTCGATACACTCCATGTGGGAGGAGTCCATGGGCTTGATGAAGAGCATGAGGATATTCGGGTGGAAGTTGTGGATGCTACCTGGGCATTTGAAGCGATAAATTCTGGAGTGATTAACAACGCGGCTACAATAATGGCGCTACTCTGGCTACAATTGAACAGAGTCTGGTTGCGTCAGGAATGGTGCAAAGAGTAAATGAGTTTTAGGTTGTCACTATAAGCATGAAAAAATTACGATATGTTCCAGAGCTATCCGAACTGATGGCCGAATATGAAGCAAATTATGCGCGGCTGTTAAAATTAATGCCGAACATGGAACCGGCCAGTCAACGGGTTTTTGATGTTGCGCTGACCTCCGGTCAAAGCGTGCGAGTTTGTCTGGAAGTTATTGAGCAGTTTAAATACACGGCTACCCTTAGGTTTACACATCAGGAAAAAACAGGTCGTTGGTTAAAAAAACCGGCATTAATGATTCGTATCTACCACGATGCGCGAATGGCTGAAGTGGTAGAGCTGGAGAATAGTAAGCAACTGCAAGGCTCTTATCATTATCCCAATAAGAAAATGTATCAGCCTGATGAAAAAAGGCAGCGTAATTTTTACTTGGGAGAATGGTTACGTCATTGCCTGTCTCAGGGGTATGCTACCGAGAAGCTGAGTTTTGCGACAGTTACGTAGGGACTTTTAAGCCAGTGTTCGCGGGTTCCAACGATAAAAATAAACGCCCCGTAAGGTATTGATTTACTTCGCCTATGTTGCAGATGCGACCACCCTATCTTATCTACATTCACGGGTTTAACAGTTCGCCGGATTCTTACAAAGCAGAATACTTGAGGCGCTATTTGGCGCAAATGGGATGGCAGGATAACTATCTTGTCCCAGCCTTGGATTATCGTCCGATAGAGGCAATGATACAGTTAACACAATTTGTCGAACAACGTTTACCGAATTTCAATATTACCTTGATCGGCAGCTCCCTCGGCGGCTACTATGCGACTTTTCTAACGGAGAGATACGGCGTCAATTCCGTACTGATCAATCCAGCGGTGGCCCCCTATCGGATGATGCAAGAGAATATGGGAGTACATCATAATTATCATACTGAGATGGCCTATGAAATCACTCCGCTTGAAGTGGAACAGTTAAGGCAACTGGAAACATTCCAGTTAAAACAAGCGAATAAATATCTGGTGTTGCTGCAAACGGGCGATAATACGTTGGATTACAGAGAAGCGGAGATCAAATACGCAGCCGCTAAGTTGGTGGTGCAGGATGGCGGGTCACATGGGTTTGAAAATTTCGATCGTGTGGTTCCCGAGATACTCCATTTTGCGGGGATGGAAGATAACATAAACTCATTAAACGAAGAGTAAGTATGACAACTGCGACCTATACGGCCGAATCGATTGAAGTATTGAGTGGTCTTGATCCAGTCAAACGACGCCCTGGTATGTACACCGATACTTCACGACCCAATCATTTGGCGCAAGAAGTGGTGGATAATAGCGTCGATGAAGCGATAGCAGGATATGCCAAACGTATTAATGTCGAGCTACATCCGGATAGTTCCCTTTCGGTTGAGGATGATGGTCGCGGTATGCCGGTTGATATCCATCCGGAAGAGGGTGTCAGTGGGGTTGAACTGATTCTAACCCGATTACATGCGGGAGGTAAGTTTACCAATAAAAATTATCAATACTCCGGTGGGCTGCACGGTGTTGGTGTGTCGGTGGTGAACGCGCTATCGAGACGTTTAGAAGTGGAAATCCGACGTGATGGTCAAAAATACCGTATGGTTTTCGCTGATGGGGATAAACAGGAAGACTTGACGGTAGTGGATACTGTCGGTCAGCGCAACACCGGAACCAAGGTGCATTTCTGGCCGAATGTCGGTTATTTTGACTCTGCAAAATTTTCGGTCCCACGTTTAAAACATACACTGAGAGCCAAAGCCGTACTTTGCCCAGGGCTCGAGGTCAACTTTTTCGATCATATCAGTGGTGAGCAGGAAACCTGGTATTACGAAGATGGGCTCCGGGATTATCTGACCGGATCAACCCGGGAATATGAGACAGTGCCGCTTGAACCATTTGCCGGATCGTTGGCCGCAGAAGGTGAAGCAGCAGATTGGGCTGTGCAATGGTTACCGCAAGGCGGTGAGCTAATTACGGAAAGCTACGTTAACCTGATTCCGACAGCGCAAGGAGGGACTCATGTTAATGGTTTCCGCACTGGCCTTTTGGAAGCTATGCGTGAATTCTGCGAATTCCGCAATCTGTTACCCCGTGGGATTAAACTTTCGCCGGAAGATATCTGGGATCGTTGCGCCTATATTCTTTCGGTGAAAATGAGCGATCCTCAGTTTTCCGGTCAGACCAAAGAGCGCCTTTCCTCTCGCCAGTGTGCGCCTTTCGTCTCAGGTATTGTCAAGGATGCCTTCAGTCTCTGGCTCAACAGTCATACCGAAGCGGCGGAACAATTGGCTGATATGGCGATTAGCAGCGCCCAACGTCGGCTGCGTGCAAGCAAGAAAGTCATCCGCAAAAAGATTACCAGTGGCCCGGCATTGCCCGGCAAACTCTCGGATTGCAGCAGTCAGGATATGAGCCGTACTGAATTATTTCTGGTTGAGGGTGACTCGGCGGGAGGCTCTGCCAAACAAGCGCGTGAAAGAGAGTTTCAGGCGGTGTTGCCGTTGCGCGGTAAAATTCTGAATACTTGGGAGGTGGATTCAGGTGAAATATTGGCTTCTCAAGAAGTCCATGATATTTCTGTGGCGCTAGGGGTTGATCCTGGCTCCGACGATATCAGCAGTTTACGCTACGGTAAAATTTGCATTTTAGCTGATGCGGATTCCGATGGACTGCAC
This sequence comes from Pseudomonadales bacterium, assembly GCA_021736745.1. GTDB lineage: Bacteria > Pseudomonadota > Gammaproteobacteria > Pseudomonadales > IMCC2047 > JAJFKB01. The sequence goes on along the minus strand of JAIPFG010000039.1, from coordinate 7,023 downwards.
ATTGCCACTTTGCTCTGCGCACTGTTTGTCCGGCATTTTAAACCTCTGGTGAGTGGCGGGCATATTTACGTCGCGATGCCTCCCCTGTTTCGTATTGACTTGGGGAAAGAGGTTTACTACGCCTTGAGTGAGCATGAAAAACAAGGTTATCTGGATATGATTGCCGCTGAAAAAAAGAAAGGGAAAGTGAATGTGCAGCGTTTTAAGGGGTTGGGAGAAATGAATCCATTACAGTTGCGTGAAACGACAATGGCACCGGATACGCGCAGATTGGTGCAGTTGACTATAGAGGCGGGTGATGGAACCTTTGAGGTCATGGATAAGCTGCTAGCCAAGAAGCGTGCGCAGGACCGCAAAGCCTGGCTGGAAAGCAGCGGCGATTTGGCTGACCTGGGCTAACATGTTAAGAGCTAACCAAACAATAAATCGGTACTGGTTGAAAATATGACGGATATGATTGATCTCTCTGGGGACGGCGTCGAGCGTCTTTCCTTGAAACAGTATTCCGAGGATGCGTACTTAAATTATTCGATGTACGTCATTCTGGATCGGGCATTGCCTCATATTGGCGATGGGCTGAAACCAGTGCAACGGCGCATTGTCTATGCCATGTCCGAACTGGGATTAAAAGCTACTGCTAAATTTAAAAAATCAGCAAGGACAGTGGGCGATGTGCTGGGCAAGTTTCATCCGCATGGGGATAGCGCCTGTTACGAAGCGATGGTGCTAATGGCGCAGTCTTTTTCCTACCGTTATCCATTGGTGGATGGGCAGGGAAACTGGGGTTCGCCGGACGATCCAAAATCTTTTGCTGCAATGCGCTATACCGAATCACGTTTGGCACCCTATGCCGAAGTGCTGCTGGCCGAATTAGGGCAGGGCACCGTTGATTGGACGTTGAACTTTGATGGGACACTTCGAGAACCGGTTATTCTGCCTGCGCGGTTACCGAATATATTACTCAATGGTGGTACCGGGATTGCGGTGGGAATGGCAACGGACATCCCTCCTCATAACCTGAAGGAAGTCGCCAGCGCCTGTATTCAGTTGTTGGATAATCCCAATGCAACGGTCGCACAAATTTGCGAGCAGATTCAGGGCCCCGATTTTCCAACACAGGCAGAAATTATCACGTCGCGCGAAGACATTCTCAAAATGTATGAGAGCGGTCGTGGTTCATTACGTATGCGCGCCACCTATGATCAGGAAAGCGGGGACATTGTTGTGAATGCTCTGCCCTATCAGGTATCGGGTGCTAAGGTGCTGGAGCAGATTGCGGCTCAGATGCAGGCAAAGAAATTACCGATGGTTTCCGATCTGCGGGATGAGTCGGACCATGAAAATCCAACGCGTTTGATTATTACACCACGCTCCAATCGGGTCGATATCGATTCTCTGATGGCGCACCTCTTTGCAACCACGGACTTGGAGCGAACCTATCGGGTCAATATGAATATGATCGGGCTCGATGGACGTCCCAAGGTGCGTAGCTTGGTGGAGGTCTTGACCGAGTGGCTGACCTATCGCACCAATGTGGTGACGCGGCGGCTACAACATCGCTTGGATTTGGTGTTGGATCGTTTGCATGTCCTTGAGGGGCTGTTAATTGCCTACCTCAATATTGACGAGGTTATTGCCATCATTCGGCATGAGGATAAGCCTAAACCGGTGTTAATGGAGCGGTTTGAGCTGTCCTCCGTCCAGGCGGAAGCTATTCTGGAGCTGAAGTTGCGCCACCTGGCGAAACTGGAAGAAATGAAGATTCGTGGTGAGCAGGCAGAATTGGATGCCGAGCGGGTTCAGTTAGAAAAAATTCTGGAATCCAAATCCCGTCTCAAAACATTAATCAAAAAAGAGATTATTGCTGACGCTGAACTGTACGGCGATGAGCGGCGCTCCCCCATTGTTGCTCGCACTGAAGCGCAGGCCTACAGTGAAACCGATTTGCTGACATCGGAACCCGTGACAGTAGTGCTCTCTAAACAGGGTTGGGCCAGAGCGGCAAAAGGGCATGATATTGATGCCGTTGGGCTGGGATACAAGTCAGGGGATGCTTATCTGGCGCAAGCAAAAGGCCGTAGCAGTCAGAATGCAGTCTTCCTGGATTCAACAGGTCGAGCCTACACCTTGGCGGCACACACGTTACCTTCGGCCAGAGGTCAGGGAGAGCCATTGACCGGCCGTTTAACGGTACCGAACGGCGCCCAGTTTGAAGGGGTGACTATTGGGGAACCGACCAAACTGATCGTGATGGCGTCCGACGCAGGTTATGGCTTCGTCACCAAATTAGAGAATTTATTCTCCAAAAACCGTTCAGGAAAGGCCGCGATTAGTTTGCCAGCTGGGGCACATGTGCTGATGCCGGGTAGTATTGAGAATTTGGATGAGCAGTGGCTAGCGGCAGTGAGTAACGAAGGAAGACTTCTCATATTTCCTGTGAGGGATTTACCCATTTTGGGCCGAGGGAAAGGTAATAAAATTATCCAAATTTCACCCAAGCGGGTGGCGGCCAGAGAGGAATATGTAATCGCTGTAGCGGTATTATCCGAGAAAGATAGTCTGGTAGTACATGCGGGCAAGCGGTTTATTAAGATTAAGTTTGCCGAGCTTGAGCATTATCGAGGAGAACGTGGTCGTAGAGGCAACAAATTACCCCGTGGATTTCAAAAAGTTGATAGAGTGGAAGTGTCGCATAAGGCTGTTCAGGAGTCGGAAGAGTGAAGCAACTTTTTTTAATTAATGTGTCGGGTCAAGATCGACCTGGAGTAACTGCTTCCCTCACCGAAATCTTGTCCAGTGGTCAGGCACAGGTTTTGGATGTGGGGCAGGCAGTTATTCATGATAGCCTTTCTTTAGGAATCTTAGTGGCGGCAGATCAAGGTTGTGATGCCGACGCGATGCTGAATAAAATCAGGGATTTTTCAAGTCACGAAAATGTTCAGATTTCAATGCAGCCGATTGCCCAGGAGGACTACCAGCATTGGGTTAATGAGCAGGAAAAACCGCGTCATATCGTTACGGTTTTAGGGCGGGCAATTTCGGCAGAACATATCGCACGAATCAGCAGGGAAGTGGCTAAACATGGCTTGAATATCGATAAAATCAATCGGTTATCGGGACGGATTGCACTGAATGCAGATTTGAACCGGGCTAAAGCCTGTGTTGAGTTTTCTTTGCGGGGGCAAACGGCTGATTTACAAGAATTACGTGCTGCTTTCCTGAGTGTGGCAAACGAATTCAATATCGATATTGCCTATCAGGAAGATAATATTTATCGCCGTTATCGGCGCTTGGTGGTATTCGATATGGATTCGACTTTGATCGAGGCTGAAGTGATAGATGAACTTGCCAAGGAAGCGGGTGTCGGTGAACAGGTAGCGGCAATTACCGAGCAGGCAATGCGCGGTGAGATTGATTTTAAAGAAAGCTTCAGTCGTCGGGTAGGGCTATTAAAAGGGTTGGATGAGTCGGTATTGCAGCGGGTGGCGGAACGCATAAAAATGACTGAAGGTGCGGAGCTGTTGATTTCGACCTTACGCTCTTTGGGGTATAAAACAGGTATTTTGTCCGGAGGATTTACCTATTTTGCCAATCGATTACAACAACGTCTGGGCATCGATTATATTCATGCCAATGAACTGGAAATTGAAAATGGAAAGGTGACCGGTCGTGTTGTTGGAGAGGTAATTGATGGCGCAAAAAAAGCCGAATTATTAAGGCAAATTGCCGCCCAGGAAAAAATTACGCTGGAGCAGGTGATCGCCGTTGGGGATGGCGCTAATGATTTGCCTATGCTAAGTATTGCCGGTTTGGGAATTGCCTTTCGGGCCAAACCCGTGGTCCGTCAGAATGCTAAACAAGCGATTTCTAATATTGGGCTGGATGGAGTGCTATATCTGATTGGTTTTCGTGATCGTGATTGGTTTACCCAAAAAGACTAATTTTATTGAAATCAAAATTTCCGTTTGAATTAAATGGCGGCGAAATGAACTGGCCGCTCTTATTCTTATACACATTTCCCCCCTGTTTGTTTGGATCTGGCTTTAGTCTTTTTTAAACTGTCGCCATTGCTTTTAAAAGAGTTTCTGATCCAGTATTCTGTATTGGCCGAAACAATAAAACATTTCAATCGGGAGATACCTTTATGGACATGCTTCAGCAACATTCGGAAAAAATAATTGAGCTGTTGCTCACTTATGGCCCCAAATTTTTATTGGCCGTTATTGTACTGATCGTTGGTCTTTGGGTGATTAAGAAAGTGGTCGGGTTGATGAATGCCACGATGACCAAAAAGGAAGTGGAATTGACGCTCAAGAGTTTCCTGATGAGCCTCACGGGCATCTTATTAAAGGCACTGCTACTCATCAGTGTCGCATCGATGGTAGGAATTGAAACGACTTCCTTTATTGCGATATTGGGTGCTGCTGGTTTAGCTATTGGTTTGGCCTTGCAGGGCAGTTTGTCGAATTTTGCCGGTGGCGTCTTGTTGCTATTCTTTAAGCCTTACAAAGTAGGTGATTTCATCGAAATTCAAGGTCATGCGGGAACGGTCCATTCCATTCAAATTTTCACCACGATGCTCAAAACGGGCGATAATAAAACAATTATTATACCCAATGGGCCAATAGCCAATGGCAGTATTATTAACTTTTCAGCAGAGCCTACTCGCCGTGTAGATATGGTTTTTGGTATTGGCTATGACGATGATATCGATAAAGCGAAGGGGATTCTTAATCGCCTCATTGAGGCGGATAGCCGTATCTTAAAGGAACCGGCAGCGGCTATTTTGCTCGGCGAACTTGCCGATAGCTCCGTTAACTTTAATGTGCGTGTGTGGGTGAATGCCGCAGATTATTGGGGAGTTTTCTTCGGTATGCAAGAGGCGGTGAAAAAGGCATTCGATGCGGAAGGTGTTAGTATTCCTTATCCGCAAAGGGATGTGCACTTACACCAGGTTGCCGCTGGTTGATCAAACCATAAAGGGGCGTTACGCCCCTTTATTTATTTGGTCGAAGTGTTGATGAATTAACTATCGTCATCATCTTCGGTTGAGAAGTCATAATCCATTGATTGACTTGGCTGTTGGATATAATAACCCTGAATATAGTTGATACCGGCTTGCCAGAGTGTGGGTAGTAAGCTGGCTGAATCAACCATTGGCGCGATGGTTAATTTGCCCTGAGTATGTAGTGAGCTAACCAGTGTTTTTAAATCTTCTTTGGTGTCATCATCTTTGGGTAATTCGTTAATGAATGAGCCATCAATTTTGACGTAGCTAACGGGTAGATGTTTGAGCGTATTGAACGGGTTTAAAGCTCGCCCAAAATGGGTCAGCGCCGATTTACAACGCAGTTCATTGGCACCCTTAATAAAATCCTTCGCTTCTTTCAAATGAGCTGTTGCGTCGGTTTCACTGATTTGAAAAATGACACTGTCTCCTGGCAATCGTGCATTGTTTAACATTTGTCCGATTTTTGGTAACACCGATATATCAAGCATGGTTTCCTTGGTGATATTAATGAAAAGGTGTGTTTTGTGCCCCTTTGCTAAATGGTCGCCAAGTTTTTGAATGGATTGTTCAATCACCCAATAATCAATGTCTTTAGTGATGCCCTTATCGGCTGCGGTTTGTAGAAACTCGTTGGGTGAAATTTCATTGCCGTTTTCATCCGGCATTCTAAGCATTATTTCATAATGCTCCCCTGAATCTCCACGTAAACTCACTACGGGTTGGAATACCAGTCTGAAGAGCTGCTTGGATAGCGCTTTCTCTAGAAGTTTGGATACCTGTTCATTATGGGCGGCATTTTGTTCTTCAGGGCTATGCAACTGGACCCCGTTACCCATCCCTTTTTGGGTTTGAACGAAAGCGGCTGCATCCCGTGCCTTTTGAATGATGTCTTCAGGGTCGGAGGTATTCTCGTTGAGAATAGAAATACCCACGCTTGCCGTTAAATTGATGTTCTTCCCCGATATGTTAGAGTGATTGCTTCTCACGACCTCACAAATTTTTTCGCCGAGTGCTAGGCCAGCATCAGGCTCTTGGCCAAAAAGAAGTGCCGCAAAGCTGACATCATCCACTCTTGCAACGAGATTAGGGGGAATAATTAATTCTTGTAGCTTTTTAGCAACATCGCCCAGTACCAGATTGGTGCTTGCACCACCAATACTATTCTTGGTCGCTAAAAAGTCATCCAGCTGAATATAAAGGACGGCGCTCTTAATTCCATTTTCGGCAGCTTGTTCGATTGCTAGATCAACATGACGTTTAAAGGACGCATCGTTTTGTAACCCGGTAATGATATCCTGATCATGGGTTTCATTTTTTTGTGTTGTTTGGTTGCCGGTACGGATGATGATTTGTGTACAGAGCTCTCCATCGTATTTGGCGGATGAAAAAGTCATGTTAGTATCAAACTGTGAATCGTCACCGCGAACACCGCGGCACTCAAAGGTTTCATCCTGATTCGTGCCATCGGTGTAATTCTTTAGGAAAGTTTTTATTTTCTCCTGATCTGCCGGAGCCACCATATTGACGAGAGGCATACCTTCGAGTTCATCAAAATCAGGATATCCGAACAGTCTGATATAAGTCTTGTTAGCATAAATATGCATACCATCATGGACGTAAGCGATGGCATCACGCGAACTGTCCAGTAACAGATGACAACGTTTTTCGGCATCCCGCAAACTAACTTCCGCTTTGCGTCGGGCGCGACGATTATACAGATTATCCAGCTCACGAATCGCGACAAGGCGTAAACGATCTTTCTGGTTTTCAGAGACGCTATCACGAATTCCCGATTCCAATGCAGTGATGAAAGAGTGGCTGTCATCGGTTTCGGTAATCAGAATAACGGGAATATCCTGTTCCATTTTTTTGATCTGAGTAATAACCTGAAAAGGAGTTAGATCGGTCGAGCGAAGGTGAGCAAAGCACAGATCCCAGGTTTTGTTGTTAAGGAGTTCTGATAGGTGCTGTTCATTTTCAATTAATTGCGCTTGAGTTGCCCTTCCGGCATT
>JAIPFG010000038.1 GCA_021736745.1 Pseudomonadales bacterium | reverse complement strand
ATCGTGGCGACTGTATCGATTGTCAGCTCAAAATACACCACCAAACCAGTGCTTATCCTAATGCTTCTGTTGTCTTCCTTAACCGGATATTTTATGGATAACTATGGAGCGATTGTCGATGTCAGTATGTTGCAGAATATCGTGGAAACAAACCTTGACGAAGCAATGGATTTATTCAGTCTGCGGTTCCTGTTCTATTTTCTGATACTTGGCCTAGTGCCGACGATACTTATTATAAAAGCGCCCATTTTCTATCGGGCTTTAAGACAAGAGCTCCTTGCCAAGATTGTTAGCACAGGTGTATCCGTAGGAGTTCTTGTGGCGGTGTTATTCATATTTGGTGACAGTTATGCCTCATTTATTCGGGCACATAAGCCAATCCGATACTATACCAATCCCTTCTCTTACATTAATGCCATTGTTCACTATGTTAAAGAGGAAACGGCTGACTTTGAAAGCGCTGACCTTCAAGTCATTGGTGAGGATGCCGTCATTCCCTCTTCGGATACTGATCGGGAGTTGATCATTATGGTCGTGGGGGAAACGGTAAGAGCGGACAGGTTTGCATTAAATGGCTACTCCAGGAACACCAATCCATTGCTCGAAAAAGAGGATATTATTAGTTTTAATCATTTTTATAGCTGCGGGACCTCAACGGCTGTATCGGTGCCCTGTATGTTTTCTGTTTTTGATCATGACCAGTACTCGAAATCAAAAGCCAATTCCACAGAAAATATTCTCGATGTTTTAAAACACGCGGGTGTTAACGTCCTTTGGCGAGATAATAATTCAAACTCAAAAGGGGTGGCTGACAGGGTGCTTTATGAGGACTTTAAAAATCCAAAGATGAACCCTGATTGTGATATTGAATGTCGAGATATGGGAATGCTTTCGGGCTTGCAAAGCTACATCGATAGCACAAAAAGCGGCGATATTTTGATTGTTTTGCACCAGATGGGTAACCATGGCCCGGCCTATTATAAAAGGTACCCCAAAAGTTATGAGGTATTTAAACCCACCTGTGAAACCAACCAATTGGAACGCTGTAGCAAGGATGAAATTGATAATACGTATGACAATATTATTCTCTATACGGATTATTTTTTGTCGCAAGTGATCGCCTTACTGAAAACCAATTCAACAGCATTTGAAGCGGCAATGCTTTATGTGAGTGATCATGGAGAATCATTAGGTGAAAATGGTTTGTATTTGCACGGTTTGCCATATCGATTAGCGCCGGATGCACAAAAACATGTTGCGGCATTGATGTGGTTTAGTGATAGTTATGACATTGACTTATCGCGGATCAAAAAGAAAGCTTCCCAGCCATTAACCCATGATCATATTTTTCATACACTGCTTGGTCTAATGGAAATCCAAACGCGGGTTTATGATAAACATTTGGATATTCTGGGGTTAGCGGAGGAATAACTCATTCTCGCCCCTATTTATCAGAATAGCGTCACCAACTTTGGGCTTTAGTCCCTATTTGGCTGGTTAGCATCAGTTAAAATTATCTCAATTACTTACCGACCTTCAGGTCATCAGTAATAGGGATGGCATCCGAGTCCAGCATCGGTTTAAAGCGCCCCAGGCCACAAGAGCCCAGTGGCCTTAATCCAAACCCTCCACTATCCAGTACTGTGATGATATCTAAATCACAAAGCTCTGACAGGGACGTACGGTACATAAAAGGCTGATTTTTCCTTAAGCCCGGGCACCGATGCGGCAGCACGTTGATAAAATCTTTGTCGCCTTGCATGTGGAAGACGATACGCTGGTTATCGAGGACATCGACACTTTTAATTCGCGACAAACTGATACACCTTTCACCGAGCGAATCCTCTTCGGCATTTATTACGCCAGAAAATGAGAAAATAAAAATCAATAGGCTGTTTTGAATCAACTTAGAGAGGTTCATCGTTTATTCCTCTTTAGATGTAAATTTAGGCAGGTGATCGTATTTTCAATAACAACGGTGATTAAGGACTTTTGTGCGTTGGCAGTCTATAGATCGTCTATTCGAAAAGAGGTTCCCTGCTAAGCTAATAACGAAATAGGTGTTGGTTAGTTGAGTGCTATTTCGTACTATTGAGTGATAAGCGCTGCTTATTTTTTTTGTGGAATAGAATTTCCTGTCTATTGATAGCATCGTGAACAATTTTCTTTTAACTCATAGCCTTTGGAAAAATGATTAAAAAACGCTGTATCTGCGGTAGTGGTAAAATTTCAGAAAAATGTTGCGGTCGTTTTATCAAGATGGGTCTAAATGCCCGCACACCTGAGCAATTAATGCGTTCCCGCTATAGCGCTTATGCGATGGGCGGATATGGCCACTACTTATTACAAACCTGGTTTCCAGCCACCGCGCAAGGATTGACGGAGAAAGAACTGTCGGAGAGGGGGCGAGACTGGGTTAAATTGGAGATCATCGACCGTTCTCAGAAGGGTAATGAAGGTATGGTTGAGTTCAATGCTTATTATCGGGATGAGAAAGGTGAGTTGAATATCATGCACGAAAAATCAGTATTCCAGAGGAGTCAAGGACGTTGGTATTATGTGGGAGCTGAAATTGCTTACGATTAAAACACTTAGCATAAAACCAAGGTATGGAAATGCAAACAAGATTGAGCTTGGCGATGATTAAAAAAAGAGCGCTTACCTTTCTGTTTTTATTTTTAGAGATAGGAGTTGATCGTCATGCCGTTGCCTGATTCTGTTGAAAGGGAGCACATTCACACGCGAACGATTGTTTGTCAGGGGTTTCGCCGTAGAGATGGTCTGTGGGATATCGAAGCTAATCTACAGGATATCCGTACTTATGGTGTTGATAACGAATACCGTCATCGTATAGAAGCAGGCGAACCGGTTCATAGCATGTATTTGCGAGTCACCCTCGATATTGAATTCGTGATCCATGATGTTGTTGCGGTGTCTGATTATGTCCCCGCTGCGGCCTGTACTTCCGTCCCGGACGGAATGAAAAAACTCATTGGAATGAGGATTGAGTCGGGCTGGATGAAAAAGGTGCAGGAACGTGTAGGGGGGGTACGGGGTTGTACGCATCTGATTGAATTATTAAGGCCCATCGCTACTACCGCATACCAGACAATGTACCGGGAAGTGGAAGAGCATAATATGAATAAGTCGGAAAAAGTGAAACCTCGAGTCATCAATAGTTGTGTGACATGGGCGTCAAATGGTGAAAAAGTAAAAAAAAGATGGCCTGAATTTTATACTGAAAAATAAATCAATCCAGCCTGAGGTTTTCGGTTGGTAGGCAATACCCCTAATTTATGATTGTTGCTTTAATCCCTGCCAAGGTTGCTCTTAAGCGACTTCACACTTATCCAAGCACCCCAAAAAACCCTGTCGCCCTAAAAGTTTTTCAAAATCCCTAGCGGGTAAGGGTTTGCTAAAGAAAAACCCCTGCACAGTCACGACTCCCGCCTCACGAATAAATTTGAGTTGCTTTTCCGTTTCAATACCTTCGGCAACTAAGGATAATTTAAGACTTTTCGCCATGGCGATAATGGCTGTCACGATACCAGCATTATGTGCATCGGTATCGATATCCACAATAAAGCTTTTATCAATTTTCAGTTCATCTAGGGGGAAGCGTTTCAGGTAATTCAGTGATGAATATCCAGTACCAAAGTCATCCACAGAAATCGAAATGCCCATATTTTTAAGCTCTTCAAGCACCTTGATCGTGGATTCAAGGTTTTTCATGATGATACTTTCGGTGAGCTCAAGTTCGACATATTCTGCGGACAGTCCGGTGGCAGATAAGGTGTTTTGAATGGTGCTAATCAGATCAGGTTGGCTGAATTGCAGGCTCGATAAATTGACGGCAATTTTTTCCAAGGCGAACCCTTTATCCTGCCATTGTTTAACTTGTTGGCAGGATTCGAGCAGAATCTGATTGCCAAGCTCTACGACGATACCCATTTCCTCTGCTAACGAGATGAAATAGTCTGGGGCGACAAGTCCATGTTTAGGATGCTGCCAGCGAACCAATGCTTCTGCGCCGACAATTTTACCGGTTTGAACATTAACCTGTGGTTGATAGAAAACAACCAGCTCATTATTTGTTAGTGCCCTCCGTAATTCGCTTTCCAGGCTCAAACGCTGGACACCCATAGCATTCATGGTGCTGGAGTAGTATTGATAATTATTTTTTCCGTTATTTTTTGCATGGTACATAGCGGTATCGGCATGTTTCAGCAAGTTTTCAACGGAATCACTATCCAGCGGCGCAAGTGCAATACCAATACTGGGGGTCACGACGATTTCGTGCCCTTCCAGGGTCATCGGTCGACTCAGGGTGTTGAGTAGTCGTTTAGCGACAATAGCGGCGACTTCGGTGTCTTCAATTTTATTTAGAACAATGGTGAATTCATCGCCACCAAGCCGAGAAACGCTAATTTCTGTATTGGGGTCCACATAGCGGGAAACAAGATCGCTTTGCCTAATACAGGTTAATAACCTTTTGCTGATTTCTTTCAGTAGAGCGTCTCCTACTGTGTGTCCCAATGAATCATTGATGCGTTTAAAATTATCCAGATCGATGAACAGAATCGCCAGCTTGAATTGATTGCGGTTGGCTGATTCAAGCATTTGTTCAAGCTGCTCGGTGAAGAGTGTGCGATTGGGTAAACCGGTTAAGCTATCGAAATAAGCGAGTTGACGCATTCTATCTTCATTTTGTTTGCGCTCGGTAATATCCTGAACGATGGCGACTATCAGGTCCCCATCTTCGCCCGGTGAACGTTGTAATCTAATTTCAGCCGGATAGAAGGTGCCGTCTTTACGCTGAATATCACTATTGAGAAACGCTTCAGGCCGACTGCTGTCCTCGAGTCTGCTGATTAGCTCCGAGATAAAGCGTTGACCGTAGGCCATGATGATATCCGTCAATCTCAGTGCTGAATATTCGGTTTCCGCGTAACCAAGATTTTCCCGAGCGCTGGCGTTTAATTGTTTTAACCGAAGGGTTTTTGTATCGGCAATATAAATTTCATTGGATGAGCTTTCGATAACCTTTCCGAGTCGAAGCGCCAGTTGTTCGGCTAGCCTAAAATCATTAATGGCCTGGGATGCCCGTAAAATATAGCGTATACGGTGACCAAATACCGGCCAGGTAATTGGTTTGATAATAAAGTCAGTAGCGCCAACCTCATAGGCCTTGTTAATGGAGACTTCATCATCCATCCCAGTGGACATGATGATGGGGATATTTTTGCCGTTGGGCCTTTTACGAATTTCTGCACAGGCAGAAAGCCCGTCCAAATTAGGCATCTCAATATCTAAAACGATAATATGGGGTTCTATTTCGGCGAAACGAAGCAGTGCCTCTTCGCCATCCGCTGCTTCGGTGACATCAAAATTGAGGCCTTCCAAAACTGATCGCATGGCAATTCGAATGGTAATGTCATCATCGACAATCAGGGCTTTATTAGGCGGAGACTTTCTTGGCATAGTCATTATCTAGTTCGAGTTGTAGTTGTCCGGTGGCATTGTAATATTCTTTTTCAATGGCCTTTACCAGCGCTGTTGAGTCTTCCATAACGCCTTGTCGGGCCATCATTTCTAATGTTTTACAAAGGTCGGCGAGCGTCATCGCCCCAACATTGGCACTGCTGGATTTGAGCGCATGTGCTGTTTTATATAAGCATGTCAGATCATTATCTTTTTCCGACAGTTTTAGTTTTTCCAATAGGCCATTAGACTCTTGCAGGTACGCATTAATCACTTTGCCAACAATATCTGCACCGCCGGGAACTTGGATTGCCCTAAGGTTGTCCAGTGACTTGTGATTGATAGAGGTAACTTTGATCTTGTTGGGAGGGTCATTTGGGGTTAATCCCTGTTCTAGAGTAGGTCTTTCCTCAGTCTTATCGTATTTGGGTAAATCAACTTTATTTTTATTGTCCGTTTCAACCGGTAACCATTTTTCCAGCATGGTTTCAAGGTCTTGATGGCGGAACGGTTTGGTCAGAAAATCATCCATTCCTGCAGCTAAGCATTTTTCCCGTTCACCTTCGATGGCATTGGCGGTTAACGCAATAATGGGTGTATGAACTGCCTGCAGGCTATTTTTTGTGACATTGTTAAAACCTTCTTTATTACGTATAGCCGATGTCGCGGCATATCCATCCATAATGGGCATCTGACAGTCCATAAAGATCAGGTCGAATTTGCCAGGAATAAAGAGGCTTGCGGCCTCTTGCCCATTTTCAGCCAAAGTTACTTCGCAACCAAGCCACTCTAACATGGTAATGGCGACTTCCTGGTTGACAACAGTATCCTCCGCTAATAGCACATGGGCAGAAAATTTAGCACTGGGAAGTTTGGTCTCAGAATGATCGGTGTCGATCTTGAAGAGTGTTCCTGATGATTCCTCTTTCCCCATGGCAAGATTGACGAGAGCATCATAAAGGTCTGATTGGTGGAGTGGCTGTTGGAGCGTGACCAGCTTTTCTGTTACCGCTTCAAATGGGCCGGTCTTGACTGGCTGTAAAGGTGAATTGATCAAAATAGCCTGGAAAGTATCTGTTGCTTTCTCGGCCTTTAAATAGGTCGGTAAGCTCGTTTGTTCTTCATCCTGTAAAAGATCTGCTTGCAGGATCAATATATTGTATTTGGATTCTTGTGATAAGTTCTCATGAATTTGTTCTTTGAGACGGCTAAGGGAGTCAACGGAGTCGCATTTGATTTTCCATTCTTCGATGGCTTCTCTTATCCTTTGGTCCGCAGGCTCAAGCACCAGGACATTAAGTTTTTGCAGCAAGTCAGCCTGCGATTTTGGTGGCCGGTTTCTGTCTATTTCTGTCTGCATTTCCACCTCAAACCAGAACAGAGTGCCTTGGCCAGGCTCGCTGTCAACGCCGATTTCTCCTCCCATCAGGGTAATCAGTTGTTTGGTGATGGCTAGTCCAAGTCCTGTGCCGCCAAATTTTCTAGTTGTTGTGCCGTCCTCCTGAGTAAAAGCTAAAAAAACCTGGTCAAGTTTGCTTTTGTTGATTCCAATACCCGTATCAGCCACTTCAAACCGAATACGACTGGATCCGGCATGAGAGCTGACTAAACTGAGGGATAGATTAATTTCACCCTTATGAGTAAATTTGATGGCATTGCTGATGAGATTAGAAAGTATCTGACGTAACCTGACATTATCGGCATCGACGCTTACATTCAGATTTTTAGGAATATTGTAATTAAGGGCGAGCCCCTTGTTATGTGCGAGATTAGAAAACATGTTGATGATGTCTTCGATCAGTCTACGCAGATTAAAATGTGTATAACTGAGCTCGAGTTTTCCCGCTTCAATTTTTGAGAAATCCAAAATATCGTTGATGACATCCAGAAGAGCACCGCCGGATTCCTTGATGACATGGGTAAACTTTTGTTGCTCCTGGGAAAGCGCTGTTTTTGATAACATTTCTGTCATACCAAGAATACCATTTAACGGTGTCCTGATTTCATGGCTCATCGTGGCCAGAAATTCACTCTTGGCACGGTTAGCCTGTTCGGCGGTATTTCTTGCCGACACCGCTTCGGACATGGCTTTTTGTAATTGCTTATTGCTGTCAGAAAGCTGGGCGGTACGCTCTTTCACCTTCAGAGCGAGTAGTTCATGGCTGGTTTTTAGCTTTGTTTGGTAGGCCTCAACATTTTTAATCATGTAGTTCATGCTTGAGGCGACTTCTTTTATCTCGTAGGAGTTGTTGCTGGGCATTCTGACATTATAGTCACCATCCGAGATACGTTTCGCCACCTGCACCAATGCTTTTAATGGAGCGGTAATGCGGCGGGTAATGATCATAGAAACCAGTGCGCTCAGCAGCACCAAACAAAGGGCGATGGCTGTGAGCATGAAAAAGTAATCAATGGCCTGTTTAATAATGTGCTGCTTATTTAGTCCTAACCGAACATAACCCATGACGTACTGACTTCGACCATAGCCAAAGTCTGCCAAATTTTTTATAAAATCTTCTTTTTTCAAAAGCTTATAGCTTGGGTTAATCGGTGAAAATATGGGGATGATCAGGTCAAAGTACCTATCCCCGCTAGTGCTGTCCATATACTCATAATTTGATTGTTCTAAAGAGCTAGTGTTTTTTCTCGTCGTGATGAAGCTGGGAATGGTGTCGAGTGTTTTTTTGCTTTTCTGGAGCAATAGATTATTTTTATAATCGTAAATTGCAGCATAATCCATCGAGGGATTATTCAGTAGCGAACTAAGGACATGCTCGAGCACATTAGCTTCTTCGTAATAGATAGCGATTTCCTGGAGATGGCCGGGTAGGTTAGTTGAAGACACAGCATTGGCGAGTAAACGTTCCTGAGCATAGGAATATTCCCGTAGGGTTAAATAGCTGACTACGCCGGTAGAGACTAACAAGCTAAAAATGACCACAACGCTATTAAATTTAGCGGCAACAGAAAAACGTTTTAATTGTCTCATAGGCGATGCTTCAAATTGGTGATCGTCAGGGAACGAATAACCCCGAATGTCTTTAAGGATAGACGCTTTTAACGAAATCGCTAATGGTTTGGGGGAGTGGCAATAGTGACTATTCCCTGCTCAAAAGCAGAGCGGGATCGACACGAGCATTATTGAGACTGACCGACCAATGCAAATGTGCTCCGGTAACCCTTCCGGTCTTGCCAACCAAACCGAGTGGAGTACCTTTTTTGACCGGATCACCGGGGGTGACATCTATCCTTTTCATGTGGCAATACATGGTGACCAGGCCATTATAATGACTTATCAAGACCGTATTGCCATTGAAGAAGTAATTTCCCGTGGTAATGACCTGGCCATCGGCGGGTGCATAGATGGGGGCGCCTTCGGGGGCGGCAATGTCTAAACCGCTATGGGGGTTTCGCGGCTGATTATTAAAAAAACGACGAAGACCGAAGGGGCTACTGATTTCACCCTCGGCGGGCATTTCAAAGAGAGAAAAGTGAGTAGAGGTTGAGTGCCAGCTTTTGAAGGCGCCTATTATTTCTGCCTGTTCGCGCTGAATACGTTCAAGATCCTGTTGCAGAGGATTAACCTGACGTTTGTTTTTTATGTTGAGGTGCTGCTCTTGATAGTTTTTTGGCTCGATATCAAAGTGAATGCTGGTTTCTGTTGCGCGAGTGTTAATCAGCGTTAGTTTCTGTTGCCCTGGTGTGCTGGTCAACGGAATGCCAACCACCGCTATCCATTGGCTTTCAGCGTCTGTTGCTGGCAATAACATAACACGATTTTTTTCAAAATAAGCTTTTGGTTCGGTAATTTCAGCGGTCAAGGATTTAGGGATAGGAATAATGGCGATCCCCCCGGGTACAGGGTTGTGTCGGGGAAGTTCTGTGTTTGCTGTAGCTGTATGAGATATGATGGCAAGTAATAAACAAACAACAAGCCAGGATGCTTGTAGGTTCGCGCGGGGTTGACGAAAGAAGAAAAAAGCAATCTCCTGTGGCCTGGGTATTAATTGTCGATTGTTGGCATAATCACTGATACCGAAAATTAATAGAAGACACCCGCCGGATTTTTGCATTAATTTTGCCTTCGAAAAATATTTTTATTAAGGTTCAATGGCATCCACTGAACAGTGTAGTTGTCCGAGTGCGAGTTGCGCCGTCACCCTGTCTCCGATCTTGACACTCGTCGCACTGCGCACAATTTGCCGCTCTTTATTCATGACTATCGCATAACCGCGTTGTAGCGTTTCCAAAGGGCTTAGTGTATGCAAGGCTTGCGCATTGGCTTGCAGTTGCTGTTGGCGTTGACGAATAATTTGTTTGATGGAGGTTTTTAGCCTTTGTTCCATTTGCTTGCTTTGCATCCGGAGGCTTTTAATGAGATGAGTAGGCTGGTGCTGTCTCAATTCCGCCAATAGATGGACAACGTTGGCCTGCCTAAGTTTAAGCCCATTAGATGTAGCGTGTGACATTCTGGTTTCAATGTAATCCAGGCGTTGCGCATAGTCCTGGAGCTGGCGGCCAGGGTGGCGCAGTCTTTTTTGGAGGGATGATAGCAGCGCTTGTTCTTGCTTGAGCTTGCGCCTGACCGTATCGGTCAAATATTGTGCATAAGCGGTAAGGTTGCGACGCCATTCTTCCTGATCAGGTGCAATCATTTCAGCAGCGGCGGAGGGAGTCGGTGCGCGTAAATCGGCAACAAAATCAGCAATGGTGAAATCTATCTCATGACCTACCGCAGAAATGATGGGGATTTTACTGGCGTATATAGCGCGGGCGACAGCTTCTTCATTGAAACACCATAAATCCTCCAGTGAGCCGCCACCACGACCTAAGATGAGTACATCCATGGGAGCAATGCCGGAGAGGTCGCTATTAGCGAGTTCGATCGCCTTAATGATTTGCTGGGCAGCCCCGCTGCCTTGTACCATGGTAGGGATTAGCGTAACGGGAATTGCTGGGAACCGTCGTCGAAGAACGGTCAGAATATCTCGAATGGCTGCCCCTGTCGGAGAGGTAATAATACCAATATGGCGAGGCAGGGTGGGTATCGGCTGTTTATGATCTGAAGAAAATAAGCCTTGTGCTTCGAGTTTCTGCTTGAGTGCCTCAAACTGCTGTTGCAGCAGGCCCTCTCCGGCGGGCATCAGATTTTCAGCAATCAACTGAAAATCTCCGCGTCCCTCATAAATACTGGCTTTACCCCGAAGGATAATTTGGTGACCGTCTTTGGGTTGAAACCCTAAGGTGCGATTGCGACTACTGAACATGGCACAGCGCACCTGTGCCTTTTCATCTTTAAGGCTGAAATACCAGTGTCCTGAAGAGGCACGAATAAAATTGGAAACCTCGCCCTCTACCCAAATCTGGGCAAATTCGCTTTCAATCAGGTTGCGGGCAAGGCGATTTAATTCACCGACGGAATAAATTTTTTTTTCAGTGATAGGCGGAGAAGACATAGTTGTTCAGTATAACGGGTTAGTGTTGTTTTATGAACGGTCCTTAATCCAAAAGGTTAGTCTCCTCTGTCGTGCTGGAAGGCTCCAGAATTCTCTTTTCGGATGTGCCCTGAATTTTTATTCCCGTGGAGGTACGAGGAAAGAGCGTACGGAATCATGAGTGCTATTCGAATTTGGAGTGAGATTGCTTAGGCAGAAATAATCTTGCAATAAATTTGGTTTATATAGAGCGCTGAATTCACTATAATAGCCGGTTATTTTTTCACTTTTGGAGTGGTTGTAGCCTATGTTGCGTATTGCTGAAGATGCTTTAACTTTTGACGACGTACTCCTGCTGCCAGCCTATTCGCAAGTGCTGCCTAAGAACGTCTCTCTGAAAACGCGGCTCACGCGAGAAATAAACCTGAATATTCCCTTGGTTTCAGCGGCAATGGACACCGTTACCGAGTCGCGTCTTGCCATTGCCATGGCCCAAGAGGGTGGTATCGGTATTATTCATAAGAATTATTCGATTGAACAGCAGGCCCGAGAAGTGCGGGCGGTAAAGAAATATGAAAGTGGTGTGGTGAAAGACCCTATTACGGTCACGCCCGATAAAACCGTGCGTGAATTAATTGATATCACGCGACATTACAATATTTCGGGTGTTCCAGTCGTGGATGCGAATGGCTTGGTGGGGATAGTAACTTCGCGGGATTTTCGCTTTGAAGATAATTTAAACCGCAAAGTAGCGGAAATTATGACGCCCAAAGAACGCTTGATTACGGTTAAAGAAGGCGCCACTGCAGAAGCGGTCAAATCATTACTTCACAAATATCGTATCGAAAAAGTCCTGGTCGTTAACGATGAGTTTCAACTACGGGGGCTGATGACGGTTAAAGATATTTTTAAGTCGGAAGCATTTCCCAGCGCCTGTAAAGATGCTCAAGGACAATTACGCGTCGGCGCTGCGGTTGGTACCGGCGCTGAAACACCGGATCGCGTTGCTGCTTTAATCGAAGCTGGCGTTGACGTAATTGTGGTTGATACCGCCCACGGTCACTCTGAGGGCGTTATCAGCAGAGTTAAATGGGTCAAACAGCATTATCCGCAAATTCAGGTGATTGGCGGTAATATTGCAACGGGCGCGGCAGCCAAAGCGTTGGTCGATGCGGGCGCGGATGCGGTGAAAGTAGGTATTGGCCCCGGCTCTATCTGCACTACGCGTATTGTCACCGGTATTGGTGTGCCGCAGGTGACGGCCATTGCTAATGTTGCCAGCGCATTAGAGGGTGTGGGCATCCCCCTCATTGCTGATGGTGGTATTCGTTTTTCCGGTGATTTAGCAAAAGCAATGGCGGCAGGCGCTCACTCAGTTATGGTGGGTAGTCTGTTGGCTGGAACCGATGAAGCACCAGGTGAAGTGGAATTGTACCAAGGGCGTACTTTTAAAGCTTATCGTGGTATGGGGTCTCTTGGTGCGATGGGGCAATCCAATGGTTCCAGCGATCGTTATTTTCAGGATAAAGATGCGGGCGTGGAAAAGCTAGTGCCGGAGGGCATTGAAGGACGCGTGCCCTGTAAAGGACCGATGTCTTCCATTGTCCATCAATTGATGGGAGGGTTGCGCGCCAGTATGGGCTACACCGGATGTGGTGATATTGAGGAAATGCGGCTGAAGCCGGAATTTGTGCGGGTCACCAATGCCGGAATGAATGAAAGCCATGTGCATGACGTGGCAATTACCAAGGAAGCGCCTAACTATCGGGTAAGCTAACGGTCATTAGCTGGAAAAGAGATTTAATTAAGTTTAACTCATGCGAATAATCCGTCCCCTCCCGATAAGGAGAAGGGCGGACTGAGGGGCTGATAAAGCCCCCTTTTTATTGCATCCTGTCGTTAATTGGAATTATAGATAATGCATCAAGATATACATGCTGAACGTATTCTTATTTTGGATTTTGGTTCTCAATACACTCAGTTGATCGCTCGACGAGTCAGGGAAATAGGGGTTTATTGTGAGATTCATGCTTTTGATATGGATTCCGAGGCGATCAAAAATTTTAATCCGCGCGCCGTCATTTTAGCCGGTGGTCCAGAATCCGTTACTCAGGAGTTAACCCCGCGTGCACCGACTGTCGTATTTGAATTAGGGGCCCCGGTTCTGGGTATTTGCTACGGCATGCAAACCATGGCAGCCCAGCTCGGGGGCGAGGTGCAAGCATCAGATGAACGCGAGTTCGGTTATGCCAGAGTGGCAATAGAAGGGCAGAGCCAGTTATTAGAGGGCATTGCTGATCATATGGATGATTCCGGTAGGGCACTGCTGGATGTCTGGATGAGCCATGGTGACAAGGTGACCCGTCTGCCTGAGGGCTTTTCTTTGTTGGCTTCTACAGAATCGGCACCGATTGCCGGTATGTATGATGAGTCCCGGCATTTCTACGGCGTTCAATTCCACCCGGAAGTTACCCATACTTTGCAAGGATTGCGTATTCTCGAACACTTTATTAAGACGATTGCTGGTTGTGAAGGATTGTGGACACCCGCGCATATTATCGAAGATGCCATTGCGAAAATACGAGACCAGGTAGGTGGGGATAAGGTATTGCTCGGGCTCTCAGGCGGCGTCGATTCCTCTGTTGTCGCTGCATTATTGAAGCGTGCCATTGGTGATCAGCTGACCTGCGTTTTTGTGGATAATGGATTGCTGCGTAAGCATGAGGGCGACCAGGTAATGGATATGTTCGCTAAGAATATGGGCGTGCGTGTCATCCGGGTCGACGCCGAAGATGAATTTCTTGGCCGCTTAAAGGGTGTCGATGACCCTGAGAAAAAACGCAAAATTATTGGTAACACCTTTATTGAAATATTTGACCGTGAAGCAGAAACGCTAAAGGAAGTGCGTTGGTTAGCTCAGGGCACTATTTACCCGGATGTGATTGAGTCCGCTGCCGCGAAGACGGGTAAAGCGCATGTGATTAAATCACACCATAATGTCGGTGGCTTGCCCGATGATATGACGTTGGCGTTGGTGGAGCCATTACGGGAGTTGTTCAAGGACGAAGTGCGTAAAATCGGTTTGGAACTGGGGTTGCCCTACGATATGGTTTATCGGCATCCTTTCCCTGGACCTGGCCTTGGGGTGCGTATTCTGGGCGAAGTGAAAAAAGAATATGCAGACATATTACGGGAAGCGGATGCAATTTTTATCGAAGAGCTGCATGCGGCGGATTATTACCATAAGACGAGTCAGGCATTTACCGTATTTATGCCGGTAAAGTCTGTCGGGGTCGTCGGTGATGCCCGTCAATATGAATATGTGGTGGCGATTCGGGCAGTGGAAACTATCGATTTCATGACGGCGCGCTGGGCGCATTTGCCCTACGAATTACTGGAACGCGTTTCCGGCAGAATTATTAACGAAGTAAAGGGTATTTCCCGGGTGGCCTACGACATATCCTCGAAGCCGCCAGCAACAATTGAGTGGGAATGACGAAAATTTTTAACCAATTGAAATATAAAAATAAAACAAATCCCATTGATAATATAACCTGTATTGTCAATGGGATTTCTCATGGTGTTGGGTGCAGGTAGCAACGCGGAATGCAGTGATACCATGAAAGGTAAATTGATGCTCGCATGGTATAGAAAAGTTTTCACTGCGTATGTCCTGGAGCAAACCGGTAACCTACTACACCAACACAACTTTAAGCCGCTTTGCTTCATCCGAGATGACAGATTTACCTTATATTAGGATGTTATACCGGCGCCTTGTAGCTTTTTTGAGCCTATGGGAAGTGCGCTGCAGCATGGCGAGGCATCAGTCAACATAACTGTGAATTCTCAACATCTTTTTACCAGTTGATACCTTCCTGCATATTGCATCTGATAGGCTTTCCAGGGATGGGTGCCTCTATCCATTCCAGGGTTAGTCGACCCCATCACTCAATGCTTCAAAACTCCGAGAGTTACCAGTTTGATTCAGTTATCTGCGGATTGGTTACACGGCGACTGTTTGGGGTAGTGGTCTTTCTTTTTATAGATAATAACTATCAAGTTTTTTTGTATTAATTGTTTATGTGCTTGCGATGAGCTGCAATAGGCTGTGGGTTAAATTAGTGGATCGGAGAGATCATGAATTGTCGCACATTGAAATATATCGTATATAGGTAGTATTCGATAAGCGGCGTGCCAGTGTAACGTCACTGTCAGCACAATCAGCGACCAGATCACACGGCTGGAAAACTATCTTGGGGTCAAAATCGTTAAAAGCCGGGTACAGCCTGCAGGGCTTGATGGAAGAGCGGCAAAAGTATTCGAGAAAATAGATACTGTGGTGTAGAATCTCATGATAATAAAGCTGCTGACGGCAGGACTTTACTCGAATTGAGACGGACCTGATTTA
>JAIPFG010000037.1 GCA_021736745.1 Pseudomonadales bacterium | reverse complement strand
TCATCAGGAATTCATATGAAACGCATTTTAGTGGTCTGGGAAAATAATCGCAGCAGCGATAAAGCTCTACGTAAAGCCAATCGTCTCGCCAAATTTTCAAAGGCAACGGTGAAAGTGGTGGGCTTTATTGAAACAACCGCGGCGAAAAGTATCGGTAATGAAAAAAAGAACACCCTGAAAGAACGGCTTGAAAACAGTATTGATCAACTGTTTGAGCCTGGGCTTGAGGTAACCGGCCAACTGGTGGACGCTGATGACATCCCCGGTTGGATTTGCCAGACCGCCAGCAAAGATAGTTTCGACTTGGTCATCAAGGCCAACCACAAATCAAAATCCGTTTTGTATTCACCGACTGATTGGAAGCTCATCCGCCAACTGAGCTGCCCTCTCTTGCTGATAGATTCATCTCAGAGAAAGAAAAGTAATCATCGTATCCTGGTGACACTAGATGTTAAAAGTACCAGTGAGCGACAGAAAAAAATTAATAACAAAGTGTTGAGTGCAGCCAAACAATGGGCTGATTACGATTACAGTACGATCCATGCTGCCTATGTCATCCCAATAGCGAAGGCACTTGAAGAGCTGGTTATTGTGGAACCGGCCGAGGTCATTCACAAACAAGGCGCTGCCGCTTACAAGAAAGTTGAAAAACTGCTGCAAGCACATGCTATTTGTGACGACATTCACATCACGGCTGGCAACCCTGCCGAGGAAATCGCCAGTGTCGCCAGTAAAATTAAGGCGGATTTGGTCATCATGGGGAGTGTCGGCCGTACAGGTTTAAAGGGCCTGTTATTGGGCAATACCGCCGAAAAGATCATCGATAACCTACACACGGACCTGTTGGTCATTAAACCTTAATCGCCCATTCGATGCTCTGTTTGCTGGGTCTAGGCATTCCCGCGCAAAGTCGCCTTGATCTACAAACAGTCAGTGATCCAGAGCTACCAAGAAGCTCATCAGAAGCTCCTTAGCTCTTGCGCAAAAATCCCCGGTAGATTGAGTAAATCATCGTGAGAACAAACAGGGCAAGGGCAATCGCGTTAAG
Source organism: Pseudomonadales bacterium (assembly GCA_021736745.1). Taxonomy (GTDB): domain Bacteria; phylum Pseudomonadota; class Gammaproteobacteria; order Pseudomonadales; family IMCC2047; genus JAJFKB01. The sequence goes on along the minus strand of JAIPFG010000037.1, from coordinate 14,360 downwards.
CAACCCACCCAACGCATAGACTTGTGTCTTTAACCCCAGGCTGCCAACGACTCGCACCAACAGCGTCGCATGTAAAACCCCTAGTGGGAGGTAAAACAGCGATGAATAGGGTATTTTCAGCTTGGTGACGGCCGGAAAAATAATTAATGCGTGCCCGATCACCATAGAAAAGACGAATCCCAGGAAAAGCCCATGCAGGGGGGCATCGCGAGTGGTTTGCATTAGATCCAGGTTATTGAGCAGCAGTAACAATGAAGAAAACAGCAACCAAGTGTACCCTGTCAACATGCAGGCGGCGGTAAACCTTGGTAAACCCTTCTGACGTACCGTTCTCCGGGCAATATCATAACTGATAAGCCAAAGCGCAATACCTAAAATACCCAGTGTTGCCAACAACTCACCCAGAGCGAATGAGAAAATACTGACTACTGCCCCAACAAAGGGCAGTAAAGACAAACCCGCAAGTCCTTGCCGCTTACTTTCGCTACGGATAGCCAAACGGCTCAACTCAAGTCTTTCTCCGGCAATGGTTAGCACCAAATAGACCATCCACCACAGCACCGACACCTTTAGCTCTGCGCCGAAGAGTAATAGTAAGTTACCCATGATCAAAGCGACGGCACCACTTAACAGAATCCAATTATGAATGGCCGGTTGAATTTTCAATACCGCTATGGATGCCAGGGTGAATATCAAGCTACCCAATAGAATCAGCCCAAAACCAAGCTGCGGTTCGAGTCCGAGTATCAGCGTGACACCACCCAAACCACTCAACAGAGGGGCAATATAAGCCCACGCCCTGCCAATAGCCACGGCACGTTCAAGCCCAATGACCGTACCAAAAAAAGCGGCCACCATGAGCACACCATGATGCGGAATCTGCGACAGACCAAAATTTGGTACTGACCAACCCAGGCGGGCAATACCCGCCAGCGTACCGACAACCAGTGAAATCATTCCCAGCACTAACAGCGGCACTCGGAGATGGTCGTGAAGATTTTTTTTCATTAATTCTTCCTGCCCCGGGTGATATTTACCATCCCAGAATTTTTTTCGCCTCTTCGGACATCATATCCGGCCGCCAAAAGGGCTCCCAAACCAGCTCAACTTTTACTTCCGCTCCCTGTGCAATTTGCTCCACCGCCTGTTGCGCCTCCGCAACAATTTGATCGCCCATTGGGCAACCGGCGGAAGTCAACGTTAAGGTAATGGCTATTTGGGAATCAGTGCAAGTCACCTCGTAGATCAGCCCCAGATCGACGATATTAACACCCACTTCAGGATCGAAAACGCCGGACAGGGCGTCATAAATTGCTTTTACTTTAGGATCGTTATTACTCATAGCATGCTCTCTGAGATAGAATCACCCGCTTAGTTATATCATGGCCACGAACGGCCTGAAACCAAATAATCCCTGGTCGCTTGATCTATATCAGCTTGGCTTGCTTTGACCACAATCAACGACGGGAAGACGTAGATCAAGCGCTCTGAATCGGTAATAATGCCGCAGACAAATAAACGCTGCAAGGATACGAAGTCGATGAGCTTCCCGAAAAAACTTTTAGTTTGGACCGCAATTATTATCGTTATTTTTATCGGCGCCAATTTTTACATTTCCCAGCAAGCAGACGTATTTAAAGAGAAACATCAAGCCTTTGTCCACTCCTTTATGCAGGACTTGAGCACCTCCTGGCGCCTGGACGATGTCAAGGCCCGACTGAGTGCCGATTTCCTGGAGATGGCCACCAGCGAGGAGGGCCAAGCCTACCTCACTAAATTCAGCACCTTGGGTAGATTTCTCAATATGCAGGAGGTGGAAATGGGCAAGTATTTTTCCGGCTTCGATGGCACCAAAGGGGAGTTTATTTTTAAGGCCCAATTTGAACGCGCATTGGTACTGGCAAAAGTGACTGTGAACGAACGACCGGGAGATATCAAGGTACTGGGAATCACCATTAACAGCCTTGATGCTGAAGGGTATCAAACCGAATTCAAGCCCATCAATTAAGTGCGCTTTCCCCTCTTCTCTCCTCTGAGAAGAGGGGGAGACTGTTCAGACTAATCCGATGAGCGCCTGGAACGATCGCCGTTATTATCCTATTAGCCAATATTTCAAATCCCGCTTCGGTGAGAAGGTGGGTAAGATTTCAGTGAGCGTGGCGGAAACCTGCCCTAACCGCCAAAGCTCGAAAATGGAAGCCTGTATTTTTTGCGATGAGTATGGCTCAGCAGCTTACCCTTTCGAGCAGGAAAACTCACTGCGCGAGCAAATTACAAGTAACCGTATACACGTACAGCGTCGGCTACGCGCCAAAAAATTCCTGGTTTACTTTCAAGCCTACACCAATACCCTGGGTCGTATTTCTGCGCTGGAAGAGCGCTTTGACACTGCTTTAGCAGAGGCGGATATTTTGGGGTTAGTGGTCGGCACACGCCCTGACTGTCTACCGGAACGGATTTTCCCTTTGTTCCGGGCAACCGCTGAGCAGAGTTACCTGATGGTTGAGTTGGGCGTCCAGAGTTTCTTTGATGATCAATTGGCATTTCTGCGTCGCGGCCATAATGCCGCATCATCGATCAAAGCCATTCATCGCTTGCATGAAGAGACAAAGGCGGATATTGGTATCCACCTGATATTTGGCCTGCCGGAGGAAACAGATGAGCGTTTGATTGCCACCGCAGAACGTATTAATAGCCTACCTGTTGATAACGTCAAACTCCATAATTTACATGTGCTATTAAATACCCCGCTAGCGGCGCTTTATGCTAAGGGAAAGTTCATTCCGGTGGAACTAGAAGAGTATGCACGTCGGGTGATTGTCTTTCTACGCCATCTGTCACCTGAGATTGCAGTGCAACGGTTGGCTGCTGTTGCCAATCGTTGGGATGAACTGGTCGCGCCGCAGTGGACCCGTGAAAAAATGCAGCCATTGCTTTTTATTGAGGACAAGATGGCACAGGCTGGCCACTTCCAGGGGGATCTGTATGCCGGGTAACACCGGTTCGCTATCCACTTACCGCCATAAGTGCCAGTGTATTGTCCAACATCCGATTGGAAAAACCCCACTCATTGTCATACCAGGCCATCACCTTGACCATGCGTCCCTGCACCCGAGTCTGTGCGGCGTCAAAGTGAGAGGAAGCCGGGTGATGATTGAAATCGACGGACACTAACGGCTCCTCGCAATAATAAAGAACGCCTTTAAGGGGGCCATCATCAGCCGCCTGTTTGATCAAATCATTAACCTCCTCCACCTGGGTATCACGACTGGCAATAAAATGAAAATCCACCAAAGACACATTCGCCACGGGCACCCGCACCGACATCCCGAAGAGCTTGCCATCCAATTCCGGCAGGACTAAACCCACCGCTTGCGCCGCACCGGTTTTTGTGGGAATCATTGATTGCGTCGCCGCACGCGCGCGGTAAATATCCGGGTGATAAACATCCTGTAGTCTCTGGTCGTTGGTATAAGCATGTACGGTCGTCATTGAACCCTGCTCAATACCCATCGCATCATTTAACACTTTGGCAATTGGCGCCAAACAATTGGTTGTGCACGAAGCATTCGAAATCACCAGACTATTGGCATTTAATATCCCGTGGTTTACCCCAAAGACGACTGTGGCGTCCACATCCTTAGCCGGAGCGGAAATAATAACTTTTTTTGCACCGGCCTCCAGGTGAGCGGCTGCCGCTATACGACTGGTGAAAAAACCCGTACATTCGCACACCACATCAACATTGAGTCTACTCCAAGGTAAATTCCTGGGGTCAGATTCCGACAAGGTTTCAATGGCATCGCCATTCACTATTAATTGATTACTCTCGTAAGATACCTCCCCGCCAAACCGGCCATGAATGGAATCATATCTGGTCAGGTGGGCATTCAATCGCGTATCCCCCAGGTCATTGATTGCAACTATTTGGATAAGCTCCCGCTTGCCCGACTCGTAGAGTGCGCGCAATACATTACGACCAATACGCCCATAACCATTGATGGCAACCCGAATGGGCATTGCTGACTCCTTAAATATTTCCTAATGACAAGATTGGATAATTTCCCGAAACCTAAGCAGACGGCTCTCAATGCCGAACCTGATAGAGCTCATCGAATATAGGTCGCAGTTGCTGGTAACTCTGGCGATAGATTCGATAGAGCGCATCACTCCTGGCACGCGCTGATTTCAAGGGCTTAAAACTGCGATTAATCACGACGCCTTCAGCCATGGCTTCCTTCAAATTCTGATAAATACCTGCGCCCGTAGCCGCCATCAACGCCGCACCAAAGGTTCCGGTATCGATATTTTCCACTCTATGCAGCGTACGATTAATAATATCGGCCTTCATTTGGCACCATAGATCACTGCGCGAAGCACCCCCACTAATCACCAATGCATCACAATGGTAACCTGCCGCCTGCTCAAGATGTTCTAATAGATGGCGTGCCGAAAACCCAACGCCCTCCATGACGGCACGCGTCATACAATGCAAACCGTGATTTTTCGTCAGCCCAATGAACGCCCCTCTGGCTTTGGGATCCCAAATTGGAGCTCTCTCACCCATCAAATAGGGCAAAAAGATCAGTGGGTCTTTGGCTGGTTCGGCATTTTCAACCCCTTGCAGGAGTTGGTTGACGTCGGCACCCTGCGCCTTGGCAAACCACTCAAGGGCATCACCGCCCGCCTGGGTTGGGCCGGCGTGTAGATAGAGATTCTGATAGGCCGGAAAAGTCACCACCCCGGTAGCCGGTTGTGCCTGCGCAGAAACCAACCCAATAATTTCAGAAGTCCCCGCTAGCTGGAAACCCTGTCCATGGGAAAAGGCACCCGACCCAAACAGACTAGCCCAACAGTCCATCGTGCCAACAACGACGGGACATTGTTTTCTGATTCCCGCCAGATTAGATTTTAATGTCCCCGCCACCTGCTGAATTGGCTTGATCGGTGGCAATCGCTGCGCCAAACCATCTACCAGTGCCAACATATTATTTAAGTAGTTATCATTAGCGTCCACCAACCCGATAGAACTGAGGGCATCGGTCACTCGCTCCCCAGTTAACTGCAAAATACAGTAATCCTTTGGCGATAAAATACAATGCGTTTTACGCCAAACCTCTGGGTGAAACCTTTTCACCCATTCCGCCCGGCAAATTAACGAAGAAGAGTCTAACAGCGATTCGCCTTCTGCCTGCTCGCGAGTATCGCCCTGCTGGAGGCAGTGATTCAGTTCTTGCGTAATTTCAGCGCAACGCTGGTCGTCCCAGACAATGGCTGGCAGCAAAGCCTGACCCTTTTCGTCAACAAATACATGCGTATTTACCTGACTGCAAATCCCGATGCCAGCAACAGACTGAAGGTCAACCTCTTGTGCAATCCGTTCGATAATGGCCAACAGGCAATCCATCCAATCTTGCGGATTTTGTTCTACCCAACCCGGCTGTTCAGAAAATTTACCGTAGGCAATGCCTGAACTAAAAAGACACTCTCCTGCATCCGTATAGACCGCACCTTTTACGGCAGTTGTACCAACATCAAACGCCAATAACAGTTCAGTATAATCCATTAAGTGCGCTCCTGATTCCGCTTAAAAATCGACGCAGTTCCGATTCCCCTTGCTGCATTTTGGCCAAACAGGCTGAACCAATAATGACCCCATCGGCACCACACTCAATGGCTTGCTGCGCCTGCTTTGCATTGGAGATTCCTACTCCAAGTAAAATCGGCACGATCACGCCACTGTCTCTCAATCTCTCAATTTTGCTTTTATTACTCAGATCAAAATCATTACGCAGGCCCGTTTTCCCGCTCGCTGCCTGCAACATGACATATCCGGAACATTCCCGCGCTAAAGCCAAATCCTGCTTGCGTATCGCATGGGGAATAAAACAAATACGCCTGACATCGAGTACTTCTAGTTCAGGGTCAACTTGATTTCCCGCAGGGCCTACTTGAAGTAGCGCATCAAATTCCGCTTTTCCATTAAGCAATAATTGATCCAGACGCAGGTTTTGATACCCCATCATTACGACCGACTTATCCGGATATTCCAATCTGATCCTGCTCGCCATTTTGGCGATACTTTTTTGCTTAACGTTCTGTCTCAGGACACGTTGCATTGAGCTTTTCACCAAATCACCGTCTAAAAATGGATCAGGACAGGGAATACCGACTTCATAAACATCGACACCTTCTTGCGCATAGATCTCTGCCTGATAAGGCAGCGCCATTGGATCCCCTATCGGCAAGTAGCAGGTTAGGATGGGGTGTTTAGCCTGACTTAAGTTATCTAATCGACTCATACAGTGACTACTCAAAACTTTCGCAAAATATTGACTAAAAAGAGTACCGCAGCGCGGGTTATTTTTGTGTCGTTAGCACAAAATTAGAGCGTAGACTGGATATTTAATGCACGATCTGGAGTCTGTTCACTCTGTTCCAACAAAACTAAAAAAAGCCAAGCACCGAAGTGCTTGGCAATAAACAAGCACAATGCTTGCGGAGGGAGATGGTCAATCTGGTGCTTGCCCCATTTGCTGAGATACGGACAAAAAGGGAGCTTTTTGTAGAGGCCAACATTTAAAGAAGTGACAATAGATCAAAATAAGCGGAAAGGTCATCGATAGCATCGCATTGGCCAGCCAAAGCTCAGCCGTATAGGTAGGGGGGCCAGCGACAATATGCCCTAGAACCTCATACATGAACCATTCATAACTAAGACACATCAGTATGCCTAGCAACAGACTCAAAACGATCAAAAATAAACCTCGCCACGGCTGTTTGACGGCTGCAAAAACTTGATTGCCAGTCGTATCCATCATCAGAAACAACCCAAACAGAAAAGAAACTGGCGCTCTGACCATAAAAGCAACGGCATCCGACTTGAAATAATCAGTGGCCAACCAAAAAATCAATAGTGAAAGGAGCAGTACAACACTCCCGAAAAGCAATCCATAGTAGGGCTGTCTGGACCACCTGTTTTTCTGAGATTTAAGCAAGGTGAAGGGTTTAAATTCAACCAGTTGAAAAGCAAACAGAACACCCAAGGTAGTAATTGAATAGACAATGGCGCCCCAGGGTTCAAACAACCCTTGAGGGGACATGGCAACCCAGCTCTCGGGAATACCGGGAAGACGTGAAAAATCCAATAAACACCAATACAACAAAAAGGCCAGGCCATAGGAAGACCCTAGCATTGCCCACCCCTTCATCGCATCGCGCAATCCATTAAACGGCCAACCTTCAAAGACGAGCAGCTGCCACATCACAGCGACCACGGAAAGAATGATAAACATCATCAGAAACGGTGTGGGCGGAGCAATACTACCCCCTATTCCATGCAGGCTGACAAAGGCAATCATTTGTCCCATACCAATGGCCAGCAGGGTAAAACCAAGACCACGCCAAGGCTGTGACTGAATCCGAGCCAACCGGTTCGGATAACGAAACTGCCACACAGCATTAATAATAACTAATGCCGGAATACAGCTGATCGCTAGAAATCCAAACCACTGTTGATAAAAGCTATCCTCCATTAGGAAAATCACAAATAACGACAACAGAACAATAAATAACGCATGCACCAAGAATTGGCCCACGATGGCGACACTTTTTGTCTTTACCACTAAGTTACTCATCAACGCATCCTCATCCCAGTTTGTTCAATCCCACCATGATGACGTAACCCAGCCCAAGCAGGCTATCTCTAATAACAGCCGGCACGACAAAACAACAAGATCGGGATAGCGAGGGCGCTAACTGGATAAATACGTCATCCAGTCGCTATAAACAGAGGGGAAAGGCGAGATGTTAAATTTAAGTGCTGGGGGACTTTAAGAAAAACGCAGGGTCTCGGAAGGCTTTTCACCATAGCGTTGAATATACTCGGAAGAAAATCTTCCCATGTGGGTAAAGCCGCATTGATAAGCAATTTCAGAGACTTTTTCATGGGCGTATGCGTGCTGTAATCTTTCACGCACCTGTTGGAAACGAATATTTTTCAGATAGTTAAGCGGCGTAATCCCCAAAAATTGTTTAAAGGCGGAATAAAGCGCCCGTTCACTGCACCCGGAAGCCTCCACAATATCTTCCAGGGTTACCGATTCAGCAAAATTATCCTCAATGAAGCGTTGTGCGTGATTCACAATTTTCGGTACGATCGGCCGGTCCGCCATTGCCAGCTGATCGCGATAATTGTGGTCGATATTATTTAATATCAAGGCCCATAATACTCTTTCCAGCTCCGCTGAAACCTGTTTCCCCACAATCAGATTGGGACAGTTTTCGGCTTGTTTTAATAGCATCAAGATAAAATCTTTGATTAACCCGCCGTTGGCACTGGAGAGGTCAATCAGTGGCTCAAATTCCAAGGGTTTTGTGAGTGTAATCTTGGCTTCATGCTGAAGATATTGCTCAAGGGCTTTCCGCTCAATTTTAACCATGACCTGCTCGCAGTCAGCAGACCAGCGAGAACGCACCGACTCATGGGGCGAAATCAAGGTTCCCATACCTGGCCGCGTTTGATAGACAGAATGTCCATACTCCAAACTGACTGACCCAGAAAGAGGGAATTCCAGCATATAAAATGCCTGGAAAGCACCCGGCATAATCTCTATATCCGCACCATAGGAGAGAAAGTTTAGCGACATCCCGCGCAAACGAAAACTGTTGTAATGGGCCTTCAGACGATGATCGAATCGCGCCAGCTCTAGATCATGCGGGCAATAGGAATGGGTGACCACCTGCCTAACCTCTTCAACTCGAGAGGAGCTAAAGCAATTATAGCGTTCTAATGGAATAGGCTTGCTATACATAAAGTTATGTCGTGCTGTCGCCATTAAAAGATCACATTATAACAACATTAATTGATCCCAGGCACTTAGAGTTCACCTGAAAATAAAGGCGGACACCCTTGAAGATGTCCGCCGCAAGCTGCCACGAAAGGAACCGCTGACAATGTTAAAAGCTGTATTTAGCCGAAAGTGCCCATTCCCTTTCCCGCGCATACACCCCTTCCGCGTAACCAAACCCCGGTAGCTCTTCGTTACCGGTAATCAGATAGGTTTCATCCGTCAAATTACGCCCGGAGAACGCTAATTGCCAGTGTTCACTCAAGCGATAAATCAGCGCGGCATTAAATAAGTCCAAGGCATCCTGCTCTATTTGTGGTGAATTAATCGTGTTATTTTGCACTTCATCACGATAAGACCAATCCGCATGTAGTGTGAGCTCACCCGTGCCGAGTAACCAGGTATAGTCGATACCGACAAAAGCGGTAAATTCAGGGGTATTGGGGAATTTATCATTTTTATTGATGGTCCGCGCTCCGGGTATAGTCCCTGGCGCCTTGGTATATTCGGCATCAATATAGGCGATATTGGCCGTAATACTCAAGGCCTCGATGGGACTCGCCAATAACTCCACTTCATAGCCTTGAATTTCCGCTTCGACTGCATTCAAGGTGGTTGGCGCTACTCCGGCAAAGACATTCACCTGCAAATCTTCGTAGTCAGTGAAATAGTAGCTTCCGTTGATCCGCAGTGTCTTGCCCTGATTTGTCCACTTCCAGCCGAGCTCATAGGTCGTTGATGTTTCCGGTTCGTAGTTGATGGGTTCCGGTACACCGGGCGGCGGTATGCGCTGGTTAAAACCACCGCTCTTAAAGCCCGTCGCGTAGGAAGCAAACAATAACAGGTCTTCGGTCGCCTTAAAGTCAAGGCTCAGCAGTCCCGTTGTTTCATCAAAATCCCGCTCAAATTTCTGATGCGGCACCAGGTCAAACTCAGCCACTGTCGGTAGCTGCCCTCGTACTACCTTTGCAAACTGCAGGGTATTATCGAGAAAAGTTGTCGCCAAATTACCACTAGGATCAACCGTCACGAATTGATCCGGTGTAAAGCCCTTAGTTTCATCGGTCTTGCGTAAACCGGCGGTAACCGACCAGCGTTCGGTAATATCAAAGGTGACCTGACCAAAAAAGGCGTCACTGTCGTTATCGATATCGCCACCGCTCTTGAGATAGAAGGTGGAAGTGATGACATCGTTGCGATTATTACCCTCTTCTTCGAAGTGATAGTAACCTAAAAGCCAGTTCAGCCGATCATTAAGTCCCGTGCCACTCAGCTGAAATTCCTGGCTGAATTGCTCCTGATCCATCGTATCAATGGTCTCAACCAGAATATAAGGTGAGTTATCGGTATCGCGTGCAAATAGCGCATCAAACTCTCGATAGCCAGTTACCGATTTAAAGGTAACCGAGCCGAAATCATACGTCAGAGTGAACGCGGCTCCTTTTACCTCCACTTCAGAAGGCGTATTAGAACCGGAACTGGTCACAAAAGGATTATGACAATCATCTGCCGTCATTGCCTGGGCTGTAGCACTGGTGCCCAAACAGGTATAGTCGCCAATATCAAAACCCGGCACAACGGCGGCCACGGCATCATTTAAGGCGACACCAACCAACCCGGCCGTGGGCTCAAAGGATAACAGGCGTTGGGCCTGAGCCTGTTCATCACGGTCAGTCCAATCCGCCGTTAGCATCATAGAAAGCGAATCCGTGGGTTCAAAATCCAGGCGTGCATGTAAAACCTGCGCATCGGTATCATTTAAATCCTTTCCACCCACAAGGTTTTTAACATTACCGTCCTGGTTTAAATTCGCATATGAAAACTTACCGCGAAAATTCTCGGTAAAGGGAATATCCACTGTCGCCTTAAAATCAAGGCGATCGTCGGTACCCGTCTTTATCTCAACCTCACCGGCAAACTCATCTCCCGCTCTTTTGGAGGTAATATTGATGGCTCCACCAATGGTATTTTTACCAAAAAGGGTTCCTTGCGGGCCTCGCAATACCTCAACACGCTCCACATCAACAACATCTAGGACGCCGCCGACAGAACGCGCAATGTAAACACCATCCAGATATAAACCGACGCCCGGGTCGCTGACCAGGGTAAAATCTGTTTGTCCGATACCCCTAATAAAAATAGAGGAAGAAACCCGACTACCGGATATGGGTGTGCTGGAGTCAAAGGTCAAACCAGGTGTGGCACTGGATATCTGGGAGATATTATCTACCTGGAGCGCTTCCAATGATTGCGATGTGAAGGCCGTGATGGAAATCGGCGTATCCTGTAAATTTTCCTCCCGCTTCCGGGCAGTTACCACAATTTCCTCAATAGCAGCGGGTTTTCCTTCCGCGTATAAAAACGGCGATACACTCTGTCCAGCCATCAGGCAACAGGCAAGCACAGAAAGCCTGGAGCCTGTTGTTTTTGCGATGGACTGACTTTTAGCATTTTGAATAAACATCAATTCCTCCCGATGAACGGTACTATTAGCATTTTTGTCATCACTATATTACCGAAACCGGAAAGGATGCCTTATCCAGTTACCGTTATGATTATCCAGCTATTGCCGATTAAACAGGGGCAACGCCATATTTTAGGCCAATAGCGAATTGTCAAGATTCGGGAATCATCAACCGGCAACGATAGGCGAGCTGCCTCGGACTTACTCTACCCCAGCCAGGAGACTCTGTATGACCATTGAGACTTTCTGGCCTGTATTCGGGATTTATTCCTCAACATTTTTTGACGCCTCACATAATTATCCGTAACTTTTTAATCAAGGCGGAGCCCGTTTGCTGCTACTATCTGAGAAACGGTTATCCACTGGAATCGACAGCATGAAATCCTAACATCAATATGAAACCACAAATCTCTCATAAAAGTACCGGGAACGCCTACCACATATTTTTTGCAGGGGCCGCGTTACACGCCATGCTCATACCCGTCTTGTTTCTTTGTATCCGCAACGGTTCTATCAATCCTCCCTTATTACTGACACCAGGACTTTGGCATGCCCAGGAAATGATTTTCGGCTATGCCTTTATCATCATTGCCGGTTATCTCTTGACGCAAGTTTCTCCTGTCACCTTGTTCGGCCTGATGCTTTTATGGCTCTCCGGTCGTTTTATCTGGTTTATGAATATCGGGATTCCGAATGAAATTATCGTATTGTTCGCTTCAGCTTTCCCACTATCCATAGGGTGGCTCGCCGGGACAAAATTTAAAGCGGCAAAACGTCTGCGCAACCGTATTTTCAGCATTATTCTTTGGGGCCTGGGTTTATTGGCCACCTCCTTTTATCTGCTAGGCTATGCCCGATATTTGGGTGCGGCTTATCAGACAATTTATTTGGCGCTTTATCTGATTGTCCTATTTATAATCATTATGGGTGGCCGCCTGATCCCCCCGGCAACCATTGGCGCCTTGCGCGATCGGGGCCAGGAAGTTCGAATCCCCTTTCAATCTACCTACGAAACCCTCTGCATGGCACTCGGGGGGTTCCTCATGTTGTTTGAGTTACTTCCGATACCGCCCTTTTGGAAATCACTTCCGGCATTGGCATTAGGATTAATCCTAATGCTGCGTTTATCGGCTTGGCGTAGTATCGCAGTGAGACGAGCAGCGGCCGTTTGGCCTCTACACCTGGGATATTTCTGGATGGCGCTCGGCCTCACGTTCTTTGCCTGCGCCAGAATGGGAATTATCGGGAACCCGCTGGATGCGCTTCATTTGATTACGCTGGGGGGGATTGGGGCAATCACGCTTAGCATGATAATCCGAGTCAGTACTGTGCGCGGCCATCGCGGAGAACTTCATCCACACTGGTGGTACGCCATTCAGGGAACACTGCTCAGTGCCATCCTACTCCGCTCTTCAGCTAATTCTGTGCAACCTTATACCGAGTTTTTACTATGGCTATCGGCCGGATTTTGGGCGCTGGCATTTCTCCTTTTTATCTTGCGCTTTTATCTGCCGAATCAGCTTTTTCAAAACAGCCAGACGGGGCAAAAAGCTAGCCCGAAAGAATAATTTTACCTGTGTGGGTGCTCGACTCCAGGCGCTGATGCGCTTTTGACGCTTGCGCCAAAGGGTAAATCGAATCAATCAGTGGTTTGAGCTTGCCTGCCTCAATCAAAGGCCATATATGCAGGGCCAACTCTTCGGCAATGCGCGCTTTACTCTCGACGGACTGCGCTCTTAAGGTCGAGCCCATCAGGGTTAAGCGCTTTAGCAGCATAGGATTAAAATTTACTTCGGCTTGCGCACCACGGAGAAAAGCAATAGAAACAATCCTCCCTTCGACAGCAGCCACTTTCATATTACGTTGTATGTAATCACCCCCAACCATATCAAGAATGACATCCATCCCACGGCTTTGCGCTTTCAGGACCTCGACAAAATCCTGTTCGCGATAATTAATGGCAAGTTCCGCACCCAACTCTCTACAGGTTTGGCATTTCTCAGGACTACCCGCTGTCGTATAGACTCTCGCACCCATCAAATGGGCCATTTGAATCGCGGTCGTACCAATACCGCTACTTCCGCCATGAACCAAACAGCTTTCACCGGGTTTAAGCGCCGCACGTTGAAACAGATTATGCCACACCGTAAAAAAGGTCTCCGGCACGCCGGCCGCTTCAATCAGGGTTAGCCCAGCCGGTACCGGCAAGGTCAATAACTCATGGGCATTGACATACTCCGCATAACCACCCCCTGTCACCAGAGCGCATACTTTATCCCCGACAACATAGCGTTTGACCTTGTTTCCTAGCGCAACCACCTCTCCCGCAACTTCTAAACCGGGAATATCGCTCGCCCCAGGCGGCGGTGGATAATGCCCCATACGCTGTACCACATCAGGGCGGTTCACACCGGCGGCATGCACTTTGATGAGAACCTCCTGCTGTGCTGGCTCGGGAGTCGGCTTGTCCCCAAGAGACAATACTTCCGGACCACCAGGTTGAGTGATTTCTATTGCATGCATAGTTGCGGGTGTTTGGGTATGCGTTGAGGTCATAAGAATCATTGAATAAAATGGACGAACCGTTCCCGGCGCCCGCTAACCACAATAGGTTTTGATTTGACGCGCCAATTCTTCCGCTTTCTGCGCGCGTTCAGTTTCCGTTACTTTAACCTCTTGATGGTTCTCATCGTAAAAAATAACGCGTCCTTGGATTACTTTTAAGCTTTTCCGCGCGGCCATGCACTGTTCCTGGCGCTCTTGGTCGGCATCTGTCGTATATTTTTCACGCTGTTTTTGTTCCGTTTTTTTAGCCATCCGATGACGCTCATACTGTTGTAGTTGTTGCTTAGTATGGGCTCCACCATAGTCAGTATTGATCGGTTTAACAGCATTTGTAATGTCTTCCGCCGCTTGATTACTGGGCTTTCGATCACTAAAGTGAACTTTACCCTCGGTATCCACCCAGCGATACATTTCCGCCTGTGTGACCGGTGTGCCGAGGTTAGCTAAGACAAAAATGATGTATAAGCGCATAATTGTTCCTA
>JAIPFG010000036.1 GCA_021736745.1 Pseudomonadales bacterium | reverse complement strand
TAATTTTGTTGGAACAGGCGGAGTGGATTTAACATTAACGGCGGGCACCTCAAGACTTGCTGGTGGTACTCCACTATTTTGAGTAACAACAACAGGTAATCCATAATAACTGCTGACTCTTTGGGCCGAGCGCATAATGGATCGGTTTAACACCATTGCCGTAATTGTCGCACCGGATATCCCATCAATGCCGACATATCCTTCACGATTATGGGCACCGACCTTAACCTTATCAAAAGCAAATTGATGGTGATACTGGTTCGTATAGGCCGCTAAATCACTATCTGTCACACCTACAACTAAAATCGGCTCTTCGTGCGCAAGAATGTCGACGCCTAAAATCTGCGCCTCCAAATTCATACCAATAAGCACCGCAACCGGTTTACCCGAATAGGCGGGAATCGGAGCAATCTCATTGGTTAAAAATAAATAGCCTAAGATCCGGTCATCGGCGAATGCAGGGCGAACCCGAATTTCCTTTTCGATTTCGCCAACCCGAGTCACGCCATTGAAGACTTTCTGGGCCTGAACCAATGAAACCTCATCAATGCCAAGCGCCCAAGCCTGTACTGCTAACAGAGAGCAAAACAGTAACACCAGGAGATGATGGAGGGATGATTTCGTGCCGTAAACACAAGATTGCAATTGCATTTAGTTGAGATAAACTCCGCCTAGATAAAAACTAACTGAATTATAGGCCAGGCGATCAAAACAAGCTTGATGCGCATCAAACAACTGGCCAAATTAAAACCAGGACTCGATAACCGACATGATGACTCCAAAAATGTCCACTAGCACTAATACGAAAACAGCCAGTAGTCTATTCACCACCCTGATTTTCATTTCGCTATTTCTAACCCTCTGCACTATTGCTCTCAGCGCCTATATTCGGTTGGCTCAGTCCGGACTGGATTGTAAGCCCTGGCCAACCTGCTATGGCCAAATTGGGATAGCAGCAGAGCAACAGGGTATCACCGTACTCACCAAAGCTGGAGCTGACATGTCACATAAAGGCGCTCGCGTCGCACACCGCTTAATCGCCAGTTCGTTAGGCATTACGGTTACGCTGATTTTATTACTCAGCATTAAGCGAAAATTGGCAGGTCAGCCGGGACTCCTTGCGGCGCTATTCCTCATGGCCGCCACCCTGTTTCTTGCCATATTGGGTTATAACACGCCATCACGCACCCTACCCTGGGTGACCTTGGGTAATCTGGGTGGAGGAATGTTTATGGCGGCATTGCTCTGGTGGCTTGGGCAAGGATCAGTCGGTATTCAGCGCGAACCTACGACTAAACCCGTTGCTAAAGTCTGGGCTATTTTAGCCTTACTACTACTCACAATACAAATTTTGTCTGGCGCATGGGTCAGTGCAAATTTCGCGGCCACCGCCTGCCTTTCCAGCCTAATATGCGATGGGTATATTCCATCAGGGAAAAATTTGGCAGATAGCATTTCTCTCTTTCATCAGCTTTCTCTGGATAAGCAAGGAAGTGTTTTACTCCCTGAACAGATAGCGCAAACAATCAACATAGCCCACCGCATGCTAGCGCTAATTTGCGCCACTTATTTAACCCTATTTGCCCTCTATCTGAAGAACGTTAACCAATCTTTAGCGGCGACAGCCAAAACCATATGGCTATTTTTATCGCTGGAAGTGTTATTGGGTTGCGCTTCCGTCTATTTCCAATTACCACTGACACTTGTGATGCTTCACAATCTGCTTGCGGCATTTCTCTTGCTCTGCATAGTTAACAGCTGGCATCACCTGTACCGGCAACAACAGCCACAGACCTATCTTTAATGAACGGACGACTGCTGACGGAACTGATAATTTACCGTTACGGCTGCCAATAAAACCAGGCAACCTACCGCCTGATGTAGCGCAGCCCCCGCAATAGGGACTACCTTTAACAATACATAAACACCCAGACTGTATTGGACGATTAAAGCCAGCATCAACAGATGCAGGCTTAATTTCTGGCCTTGGCTTAAGGGTTTGCGGAGCGTATTACTCCATAACCAAACAACGACAATCAATAACAGGGTGCCGATCCATCGATGCATAAATTGAACTCCGGCATTATTTTCCAGGAAGTTCAACCATAGCGGGGACAAAGCGCTGACTGCTTCAGGCAGCCACTCCCCGTTCATGGTGGGGAAACTGTTATAGCCCCAACCAGCTCTTAATCCCGCAGTAAAGGCACCATAAATTATTTGTACACAGACTAAGCCTGTCACCGCCAGAGCTAACTTACGAACACCCGGCCATGACTGAACCGAGGACGCGGGTCTATTGCTGAGATCCAAAACAATCCAAAATAAATAGGAGAGCAGAAATAATGCCAAACTCAGGTGCGCTGCCAAACGATAATGACTGACACGCGGCATATCGACCAATCCACTCATTACCATATACCAGCCCATCAAACCTTGTAGCCCACCGATGAGAAAGGCTCCCCCTAATTTTCCCAACAGCGGTTTATCGAGTTTTTTTCGTATCCAGAAAATGATAAAGGGGATAAAAAAAACCAGACCGATCGTACGACCTAACAAACGATGACCGTATTCCCAATAAAAGATCCCCTTAAATTCGTGAAGACTCATTCCTTGGTTGTGATGTATGTATTCGGGATATTGCTTATACAAATCAAAAGTAT
This sequence comes from Pseudomonadales bacterium, assembly GCA_021736745.1. GTDB lineage: Bacteria > Pseudomonadota > Gammaproteobacteria > Pseudomonadales > IMCC2047 > JAJFKB01. Next base: position 12,864 of record JAIPFG010000036.1, on the reverse strand, counting down.
GCAGCCATTCTGCCTCAGTTAAAGGTGGAATAGCGCCAATAATTGGTTGCCATTCAACAATAGAGAGGCCTGAATGGGTCAAGCGGGTAACCCCGCCAACTACCACCATACTAAAAATAAAGGCGCACACGATTAACAACCAGATAATTACGCCACGATAGGAAGAGGATGTTTCAGTCATAATAATGATCTTGTGTCGGTGTATAAAAAATTGTATTACTCGTTGAGCAATTGTCTCACTTGTTGTTCTATCTCTTGCTGGTCGCCTTCCTTAAAGCCCATATGCGAACGGCGTACCTGCCCATTACGATCCAAGATGAAATGCGTCGGCATTCCTTCCACACGATAAAGGGCCAAAGCAAGACCCTCCTCATCGCTCGCGACCTGAAAAGGTACCTCAAAAGACTTTATAAATTCAATACTGGCCGGTATATCCTGATCTTCACTAAGCGCCAAAATTTCAAAACCTTGGTCTTTGTAGCGGTTGTGTAGTTCCACTAGAAATGGCATTTCCTGACGACAGGGGCCACACCAGGATGCCCAAAATGTCAGGTAAACTACTTTGCCACGCAAGGAAGAAAGATCATACCGGTTATCATCCAGCAACCCCGGCAAGTCAAAGTCAGGGGCGCCATCCAGCTCCAATCGATTATCTGAGCAAGCCGTTAGCCAAAATAATGCCATTAATCCTAACCAAAGCTTTACCCGAAACCCTTTGCTTAACATTGATTTAAAACAACTGCTCAAATGAAGGAGGGGGGGTATAATTCATTTTTTATCTCAGGGGAGTGTTTGGTGGAAATTATTTTATATACCATCGTTGGGGTTTTTCTGTACTTTTTTTCTGACTTTATCCTTGTTCAAGCAGAATTATGGCGCGGCAAAACCTTTGAAAACAGAAACATTATTTTTTTTGTCATTATTGCTATTCTGGCTATCGGTTCCTTCGAGCTCATTAACTACCTGTTAGCTCGCTAGCCAAGGGCTTCCAGTGCGGCTTTCTGTTCACGTTTCTGCAATAGTGCACGTAATACCACTATGATAAACAGTACTCCGCCGATAGAGGATATCAACCCCCCCATTCCCATAAACCCCATCCCGACCACGCGTTCGATGCTATCCAGTTCCTGTGCAGCCCCGGCAACTTTGCGTTGCACACCATAACCCCCTGACCAAACCAGTCCCATAATATGCATCAATTGGCCGCCACCGTAGGTCCAGGGTTGCCATTTTGCAATCTTCATATCCCTTAGCGGGTAACCTAACTTTGGCAATAAGCTATAAGTAAGCCCCATCAGAGAAAGCGATACCCCAACGATGCTGCCATGGTAATGTGCCGGAATAACAACGTTACTGCCCTGAATAATGAAACCGATAATTCCTCCGATACCAAAGAGTAACATCGAGCATATCAGTGCATAGCGTGCCAATTTTTCTTCACCCGTCCTGGATTTATGAGTTAACAGCCCCATTAAAATGGCCGCCCCCAAGGGTAACGTCGCTAAACTTCCGCCATAACTCATCAGCCAAGTAAAAAGAACGATATTTTCAGCGGTAGTAACCGGATAAGCCAGCTGAATAATCGGCGCGAGAAAGACGCAAAATAGGCCGACAAAAAGAATTAACAATACCACCCTCGGGCTGATCGGAAGACGCACACCCGCCGCAGTGGTCAACCACAACCAGGCAACCAGCATTAGCAGAGTATAGGTAAATTGCAGAACGTGACCACCCCCCCAGAAAAGGCGCTCATAAAAAGATTGTCCGGCTAAATAAGCGGGAAGCTCAAAGTAAGTCCAAATAAAGATTCCTAATGCCACTACCGCAGATATCGCTGCTGCATTAAGACCAAAGCGTAGCGATGCTTCACCCGTCATCCAAAGCCCGACCGGTGGGCAGGCGCTCATACAATGCAACACAAGCAATGTAAAACCCAGGGCAAAGGTGAGCAGTCCCGTAAAAAATATCGGATCTCGTAACACAGGTATATAGTTACTCATCAAGGCATTGCCCGCGCCGGCAAAAGGAGAAATGACCATGATAAAGGTACCCAGCACCGCCAGCGCATAGGCAGTCCAAGCCATGCCCATCAATTGGGGTTTTGAATTTAAGCTCCACAAAACGCCAGCGAATGCCAACCCCCATACCAATACGGATAAGTCGACGTGTACAACCAATGCAGTATGAAAAAAGTCAACCCAAGGAAAGATATCCTGAATGTAGGGTGTTCGAGATAACACCAGGAGTAATGAAAAAATTCCGGCGCCAAACAACGCTAGCACACATAGCCACAACCATGAGACCGAGAGTCGTCGCCGATCATCATCGGGAATTGTCAGCGTAAAACCCATTTCCTGCATAATTTTCTACCTTAATATCATGCCGTAAGCCTGTTCACCCCCTCTCCATAGGGCATATCTCAGTCTACTTAATGATGAACCCATCTTTAAAATCAATAACCAGAACCTGCCGCGGGATAATCTCCAGATGTTTTTCCAAACGATAAGCTCGCTTCGGATTATTAGCATCATCTCTGAGCACCGCTTTGATAAAGTGATTACCCGACGGAATATCAAACCGCGCATAAAAAGTTGATACACCATCCTTTTGTAATCCTGAAGGACGAGCATTCGATTCATAGAGCAGCTTGTCATCCATCTCTATGCTGAGCAGTACCGGCGATCTTTCCCGAGGGCACTCCTGAGGCACTTTCATGTTCGGTGATAAATTCTTGATTTCCGTCACCGTTAAATCACGGCACTCACCTACGATTTTTCCTGAATGGCGGATACTTACCTTAATTGTCGCCTCATCTGGCAGAGTATGTACCCACTCTGGAGAAGAGGAAAGATAGGCAATAAAACCCATAAAAAAGGTATAGGCCAAAATTTGATAAATAATCAGACGTACCTTATTCATCACGACCACCTTTAACGAACCTTAAATCATCCTCATGGCCTTCATTTTCGAGCGTATGGACATAATCATCCAATTTAGCCGCCAATTGCTTATTGCCCTGCTCTCCTGCCCAGATCACCGCAATATTGCGTTTGGCACCGGTTGTACGTAGGTGCGGGAATCGCTGGGCGGCAAAGCGCTGCTCCAACCAAGTGTTACCGAGGCGGTAATAGCAATCCTCCTCGCAACAACCGGTGACCATCACACCGTCGGCCAATTTGTTTCTAAAGATGTAATCCACGAAGGATGGGGGTAATTGCCCCACACAGGGCAGAAGAATTCCTGCCACATTATCCTGCTCAAGAGACTCAGTTGGCGCTCCGGACCTACAGCCGAAGAGAAGTACCTTTGGCTTATCTCCCTTGAGTTTCTTTGCTTTCTTATCGGTCAGTTTTAGTAAATCCTTCACCGGCAAATCAGGCATATCAATACCTGTAATCAGCTCATCTACACTTCGGAATGGAGTCGAAGAAGGGCAAGCCCCAGCACAAATACCACAACCGATACAGAGATCCGGGTTAACCACTGCTTGCTTGTGACCCTTTTTAAAATCATGTTCTTTCATGGTGATTGCACTGTAGGGACAGTCCGCAAAACACCAACTACAGCCATTACAATTGGGGGGGTCTACCACTGCGATGGGTTTGCGCTGATGAGGTGACAGACAGGGTAAAATCACTATCAAGACAGAAACCGCCACCAGTAAGCCCCACACCCAGCCCGGCCCCCACAGTTCAATTAATGGAAACACATTAAGATAAAACCAATCGAGACCAACGTTAGTTACTGACACATCCAAATTTGCCGGCGCTTGGCTCATCGCCGGATTAATTAAAGACAAAAGAACTAAGGCGCTGCTAACACCTATAGCCAATTGTTTGGGTGGATTTGTTTTGGCGTAGCTAATGCGCTGGATATGTACAAACATGCCCAGTAATAACGCCAGCGGGAAACCAATATGAAGGAAAGCTAACAACGAAAACAACCGATCACTCATGGCTTCGGCATTCAAAAAATTACGCGCCATTGGGTCTACCATAATCGGCAGCCAATCAAGCAATTCAGAGCTCAGAATGGCAATGTATTGTGCTAACTGATCCCATACCAGCCAATAACCACCAATGGCCGACAAAAAGAGCAACCATAATAGAGGGACACCCGATACCCATGAAAATATTCGCACACCCTGGTAACGTCCTTTCACGAATTCACGCAGCAGGTGCAAGGTCACCGCTACGACCATTGCCGCCGATGAATAGCGATGCAAACTGCGCATAATACCACCCAGGTACCACTGTTCATTCACTAAATACTCAATGGACTCATAGGCATGCGCCACACTGGTTTCGAAAAAAACATAGAGGTACAGGCCCGTGCCAGCAGCAATCCAAAAGAAGAAGAAAGATAAGGTACCCAAATGAAAAAACGGGTTTGCCTGGTCGGTAAAAATTTTGGAAAAGAGCAGCTCAATCGGGTTGAGCAACATTTTCCCTACTTTTCGGACATATACAACAGGGGACTTCATGTAAAATTCCTAGGTTAATTTAATCGATCTTCGCCATTCTTTAATTAGCTGCAACCCCAACACCAAACAACTCATGAATCCGACAAAAACACCGATAAAAATGGAATAATCAAATCGGTATCGATCACCGGATGCATCATACACGGTGCAAAAAAAACGAATCTTATCCGATAAAGCACCCACAAGAGAGGTTGATGGCCGATTGAAAAGCAACTCTTTGAGGGGCTCAATTAATAGCTGGACATCAAACTTCATTCCATATACTTGTCGATAGATCTCTCGATCAGATTTTAGAATCGTTGTTTGCACCAGGTGGTTAAATCCCTGTGGGGAAGGGTAAAAAATAAATCCCAACTCACGGCTTAATGCATCTATGGTCTTTTGATCTGTACTGAGAAAATGCCAATTAGCCTCACCGATACCACCTTGCTTTTTAGCAAACTCACGCATTGCTTCTGGCGTATCGTTGAAGGTATCAAATCCAATAGTCAGCACGGTGAAATCTTTGTTTGGCATTGCCTGCCGCGCCATCCTGGTAACCTTCCCCAAGTACTGAGTCGTTGTTGGGCAAATGTGATAGCAACTTGTGTAGATTAAACTGATTAGAAGAGGTTGCCCGGCAAAGTCCCGTAATTCTACTGTATTGCCACTGACATCAGTAAACCGATAGTTTGAAACGGTTTTCCCTATGACCGCCTGGCTATACTGATAAGCTTGGTCACGGTCAAAATTTTTAAATTCCAACTTCGGGGAGGGCGTTTGGCCAGGCTCCATGGCACCCATTCCCATGGGTGCCATCGTACTTCCCTGCGAATGACCCACCCCTGCATTCATACCGTCATGATTTGGAGAAGCATGATCCGCATTCATTGCTGCCACAGAAGTACCACAAAAACAGACGAAGAGTAATTCGAAAATTTTTAAATTACGAAGGAGTCGCCACCGGAAGATTAAATAGACCATGAATAACAGAGAACGCCCTAAACCAATAAAGCGCTAGTATATCCCAGCAAGTTGGCTGAACAAATTTAATAACAAAAAATAAGCCCCTAAAAAGGGGCTTATTTTGACACGCCTCAAAAAATCAGGCGGTTACTGCTTCTGTGAGCTAATAGCGGTTAGCTTATTCCCCACGTTTGCGACAAATACTTCCAGTTGATGAAGTAATAGGCCGCAAAGGCTGCAAAGAAAATCAAGGTCAGGCACAACGTACCAGGAACCGTAAGCCCACCAAGGCCAATGCCCTTGTATTCTTTGTCTGTCACCATATTCGCCGCCAAAGCAGGAGAAGATTTTTCTTCGCCCAGCTTCCTACCGAATAGTAATGACGCCACAATAATGATGCAGAATGAAGCACCACCGATAACAGCCAGGACGACAGACATACCATTCAATGCCAACATCGTATAAGCGGCAGCAGGGAAGTCATGCGTCATACCCGTACCGGCAAAACCAATATCCCAATGCCTACGAGGAACACCCAAAGTGCCTGCACCCATGAGGAACAGTGACACACCGGTCATACCCAGACCGAAGATATAGGGTTGAAATTTGGCCAACCCTTTCATCACCAGTTCACGACGGAACAATACCGGCACCAACCAATAAGTCATGGCCATAAACGCCATCGTCGTACCAAGCACTACTGTTGCGTGGAAGTGTCCAGGAACATAAAGCGTGTTATGGATCAGAATATTGATCTGTTCTGCGCCCATGACCACACCGGTAATTCCGCCCAGGAAGCCAAAACCAACCAGCGAAATAAACATACCGGAAAAGACTGGATTACCCCAGGGTGCTTTAGTTAGCCACTCGAACAAGCCCTTATTGAAACCGCGAGCACGTTGAGCCGCTTCGATAGCACCAGGCACTGTTAGTCCGTGCACCATACTCGCCATCACAGCAAGATACATTGCATAGCTGGTGTTAAACATCTTAAATTCAGAGCTGACACCCGGATCAACCAGCAAGTGGTGCACACTTGCTAATTGCAAAAACAGAATATACATCAGGAACGCTGTACGGCTAACCTTCTCTGATAGTGGCTTAGCACCAAATACCAGTGCGGCAACGGCGTACCAGATTGCAATATGAGCCGATACATTAATTTGCTGCGATGAGTGACCAAAGGCCCACCAGATCATGCGATACATAAGCGGATCAATATGCGCCACCAAACCAACACTCCAAAGGAAGGTCGGGATAAGGATAATTGCACCACTCACAATCGTAAATACAGCAATAATGGCCGCCACCATCGCACCAAAAGTAACCAAAGGTATCGAGCCCTCATAGGTTTTTTCAGCTTTGGCAATAACCAATGTACCAAAAAAGATGAAGCAACCAATCAAAGCCCCGACAGCAAACAGAATCAAACTCAGGTAGAAGAGTGGATCCGCTCCCATTGGCGTGTAGGACGTCATCATGACGCTGGAATTACCCTGTAGAACAATGTAATTATTCAGCAAGGCACCCACAAGCATCAACCCGAATGCCACCCACCCCAACTTGGGCGTTGCCAACCGACAGTTGAGCAATACCGCCGAGCAAAAATAAATTAAGGCTATTTCAAAAAAGATAATCCAGAAAATGAGTACGTTAAGGCCATGAGCCGTCAGTACCAAATAAAACTGATCAGCGGGCAGCAAGTGCACTGCGGGCCAACGCGTCAACCCAACACCCAGACCATAAATTCCGCCGATCAGTAAAAAAACCACTGCAGCGACGGCATTTGCTTTCATCAGCCTTTCACCCGGCTTGTGAACCTGGAACCCAGTTTCTGGGCACACACGAAATAAATTGGTGTTCATGATGTCCCCTTATTTATCAACGACTAGTAGTTTGCCAAGCATCAAATGATGGCCTATTCCGCAATATTCATTACAGACGATGGAGTATTCTCCCGCCTCATCCGGTGTGAGTGTTACTACATACTCATAATCCGGCACAACCTGAATATTAATATTTGCTGGCTGCAAGGAGAAACCATGTTGCCAATCCAGCGACGAAAGGTGGACGCGATAGCTTTGCCCTTTTTCAAGTTCAAGCACAGGCCACCAACTCCATAAGCGAGCAACCAGATAAACGTCACTACCCGCCGGCGGGTGTACTACAGGTATTTTTTGCGGCCCAAATTCACCCACAGTAAATTGGTCGACAACGCTCTGCGCTTTGGCCATATACTGTTCTGGGGTCACTCGATAAGTTTCATTGGGTAGGTTTTGATCACCGACCACATGCCAATAGGGCATCATGAACGTCATGAAAACGCCCCAAACAAACACAATAGAAATCCAGATAAGCTCGGTTTTTTCGATTGGCTCGTGCCACCAAACCTTATCTGAGGGAGATAGGATGCTCATAAGACCACCTTAATTTGATTTGATTTTTGTTGTTGTGAAATCATTACTATTTGCCTAACGGAATACTAACGATTTCCATAATACCCCAAATCAGGTATAACACAGCTGGGCTGGCGACACCTAAAAATAATAGAATAAAAGGATTATCCAACAGCCGTTGCATGAAAGGAATTTCTTCGTTTTGAGGAGGAACGTCTTGCGGCGACATACCAAACTCCTTGTGAGTTAAGTGGGAAAATTATTCAGTTTTTGTAAGGGTGCCACTCTATCCAGTCTGCATATCGAAGTAATTGATCTATATCAAGATGGATAAAATACTCCTTATTATTTTGTCGAGTGGGCGTTTTATTATGTACAATGTAGACACTGAATTTCAACCACTAAATAGTTTAGGAGTATCTCAATGAAGACATTAATTAGTTTGGTCTGTAGCTTGGTCATGCTCGGCGCAGCAGCCAACACATCTGCTGGCGATGTCGCTGCAGGTAAAGCAAAATCCATGCTTTGCGCCGCCTGTCATGGTGCCGACGGCCACAGCCCTAACGACCTGTGGCCAAATCTGGCGGGCCAAAAAGAAGGTTACCTCGCAAAACAACTCAAAGCCTTTCGTGATGGCAATCGCCAAGATCCGATGATGGCGCCAATGGCTAAGCCACTATCTGATGACGATATTGCCAACCTTGCAGCCTATTTCAACAGTCTGTAAGCGCTGTATTATCATCTGAATCGTTGGATTCTTCTGTTTGCGCTGCTTTTGGTGGTGCCATTCCTAATGGCTGACACCGAAAGCAGCGTTAACGAACGGTTACCCTTCTCCCCCCTCGAGCTTGAGGCCCACTGGGACGTTAATTGTGCAACGGCCCTGACAGCTATACAACGGATTAGCGAACAGTCCACAGAAGCATTCAAACCTGAATATGAAACGTTTAGATCGGCTATAAACGAGTATTTAGGTGCCCTCAAAAAATGCGCTATTATTTATAATACCAAGGGCACAAGCCAATATTCGCAGTGTATTGACTATTTTTCACTCTATGGTCAATTAAATGATCTAAAATCAGCCTTATTTCTCACCAAACAACCCTTTAATCAAAACCAAATTCAGTCTATCCTTGGCGCTCTGAAAAACGGGCTTGACGGCATCCATTGCACAAGCCATCAACAGTAGTTTATGTATGCGTTACAACCAACTCATCAATAAAATTGATCAGATCAACGCGAACGACCCAAACCAAGTTAACGTTAACGGCAAGACGGCGGCCAAAGAGGTCATCTATAGCCAACGTATGCTGAACAAGCTTCTATCAATTGCACCCAACGCTCCTGAAGAATTGAAAATTGCGGTATATGCACAGCATATTAACCGTTGGAAATTTCCTCGAAAAGACTACCCCAGTGGCCGCCAAGGCTACTTAAAGTGGCGGACCGATTTGGCTCGGCATCATGCTCGACTGACCGGTGAGCTTATGACCGAATCTGGATATACAAAAGACGAGATCAACCGAGTCAGCACCATTATCCAAAAGAAAAATCTAAAAACCGATTTACTTGCGCAACAATTGGAAGATGTCGCCTGCCTTGTCTTCCTTGAATATTATCTAGCCGGCATGATGGAAAGCCACGACGACGAAAAGTTAATTCCTGTGATACAGAAAACCTGGCGAAAAATGTCTGAAGCCGGGCAAAAATTTGCACTCGAAATAGATTATACTGTGGCGCAACAATCTTTAATTGAAAAAGCGTTGCATACTTCAGACGCTGCTAAAAGCAGTTAACGATAGAGTGATACTAAACTTGTCTCATATGAATATGTTACTTAACCTAAACACTAATAATTACAGTTTCTGTATTTCGGGGTAAACACCTATGGACCATTTACCGATTTTTACCAAAATGACCGGTAAACATTGTCTATTGGTTGGCGGTGGCAGCGTTGCCGCGCGCAAGCTAGATATTTTACTGGATGCCGGCGCCCAAGTAACACTGGTCGCGCCTATCGTTAGCGATGCCATTGTTCTGCAACCCCAACATGCCGTCACGCTACTAAAAGAAAGATATAATACCTCAATGTTAGAGGGTAAAGACTTGGTGATCGCTGCTACCGATGACCATGCTCTTAACGAAACCATTTTTCATGAAGCCAGTGCTCGCCACTTATTCGTTAACGTAGTCGACAACCCTGAGCTCTGTAGCTTTATTATGCCTTCGATTATTGACCGCTCGCCCATCACTATCGCCATCAGCACTTCAGGGAAAGCTCCCGTTCTGGCACGTATATTACGCGGCAAGATTGAGTCTTTTCTACCCCATAGCTACGGCAAGTTAGCGCAACTCGCCGACAAATATCGCGCCCAAGTAAAAGCAAAATTCCCAACTGGCGCAGCGCGTAAGAATTTCTGGGAACGCGTATTTGAAGGTTCGATAGCAGAGCGTATCTTCTCTGGAAACGAGGATGCCGCCAATCAAGAACTACAGGCTTTATTGGAACAAGGACAAGAGGCACCCATTGAAAAAGGCGAAGTCTATCTGATTGGCTCAGGTCCGGGCGACCCAGATCTTCTGACATTTCGGGCTCTACGCCTCATGCAAAAGGCCGATGTCGTGGTGTACGATCGTTTGGTGTCTAAGGGCATTCTGAACCTTGTACGCCGTGACGCCGACAAATTCTATGTCGGCAAAAAAGCCAGCAACCATTGTGTACCGCAGGATCAAATCAATGAACTCCTTGTAAAATTGGCGAAAGAAGGAAAGCGCGTATTGAGGCTAAAGGGTGGCGATCCGTATATCTTTGGACGCGGCGGAGAAGAAGCCGAAGAACTGGTCAAAGAAGGTATTCAATTTCAGGCTGTACCTGGCATCACCTCTGCGGCAGGAGCCTCCAATTATTGCGGCATTCCGCTGACTCACCGCGATTATGCCCAGTCCGTTACGTTCGCGACCGGTCACCTCAAAGACAACACCGTTGATCTCGACTGGCCAGCACTCGCCAGAGAAAACCAAACTCTGGTAATCTACATGGGGCTGGGTGGGTTAGAGGTTATTTCTCAGCAATTAATTGGTCATGGTTTGTCAACCGATACACCTGTCGCTGTCATCTATAAAGCGACTCAACCAGACCAGAGAATTCTCATCAGCGATTTAAGTCATGTACGGGAAAGAGTCTTGGCGGAGGAGTTTAAGACTCCAAGCATTTTAATTATCGGGCATGTAGTGAAGCTTTATGACCGGTTGAATCAAGCTTGCTAACAACACCTCTACCTCAACACTTGAATCCTGCTTAGTCTGTTAATAATGCTAGTCTTAGGATGTATTGTTGAAAGCTACTTTGCGCCGTGAGCGGATATTCATGAGACCTTTGCATAATGTGTCGAGCGACGGAAAGACAAGGCAAAAAGGGGAGTTTATGCGCTTATAAATGAGCATTTTGAGCCGGTTTTTAACGCCGTATTGCCTAGCGCAGTAATTATGCAAAGGTCTCATGAAACAACCCGCCCCAAAACGAGGGAAGCCCGCCGGGTAACCGCTTTCAACGAAAGGAAATAAATTTTCCTTACTTTCATCGTTCTTCCCGAGTTTTTTCCATCTCTTGCACGGCCCTTTCCAACAAGCCTGAAAGCTGATTAGAAGGTACTCTTTCATCCTCAGGCTCCACCCACAATAAGCCTGGGCTGTGGAGCTGGGCATAATAATGGGGGGATGATGAGAAATCTCTGTCCCACTGTACCTCGCCGGCAAGCTGAACAGTAAATAGTATGGCCGCTGCACCTATTGAAACCCAAAGCCGCTTATTTGATAGCAGGGTGGTGGCAAGGGTAATGCTGGCACCGATAGCCACTAGCAGCAACAGGAAGTTTAGGCTTTTACCGAATACGATTTGCAGCAATTCACTACTGGCATTATAGGCAAAGACACTGGCACAATACTCAGCAAACTGCAGACACAGTCCGAATAAAAACCAAATTGAAAGGTGTGCGGGAAAATAGGTTCGGTGTTTGATTAAACGGCCCACCAGCGCCCATATTGCCGCAATCATCGCCACGCCTAATACATTCCAAAGCACCGGCTGCAAGATCGGCAGTAATTTAAATTCATTAAATGAATGTTGGTAGCTCGTCAGCAGCAAGATGGCACAGGTACTCACAAGCAAAATAGGCCAAATAAAATGGCTGCCCAGCAATGCTATTCTCGTTTCAGCGCCATCAATCTTAAGTGCTTGACCGACCGGGTGGCCATCACGATAAATATGCAATTCAGTGTGGCCAATTCGTAATTGATCGCCGGAATGAACATGATCCTCCTCAGTGCTTGTTTTTAACTTATAACGCACTCCATTTTCACTATCTAAATCCTCCACCTCCCATCCTTGCTGATTGAGTTTCAAACGCAAATGATGGGCAGAAACGTAAGGATCAGTGATAATCACATCGTTATCGAAGGCGCGACCGATATTGATCTGATCTTTGTTACAGCGCACTCTCTCAATGAGCTGGCCGCCACGCCCTCTTACTTCAATAATTGTCATCGCTCAACCACCGCCATAAAGCGATTGAGAAAGGCGTCCATATTCTTTTGGTCGACACCAGCCAAAGTAAAATGGCTGATAAAGGCTTTGTCCTTTTGGTCTACCGAGCCACGTAGATATAACGCATCGTAAAGACCCGTATATTTCTGATAGGCTCTGGCACAAAACACCAGTTTATCTTTACTGCCATTTTTAGCTTTGACAAAGCGTTCATCACAGACATAATTACCGACATCATCTTCGTTAGCTCGATTATCCGGTTCAAAACGTCGAAACAATGTTTGGTAGTAACTTTGGAAACGGGACCTGTTCAGCTCTCCGGCCTCCAACCAGAAAAACTGGTAACTGATGACGCCGGAGTTAAATCGATCATTCAAATAAACCGACTCATTACTACGGCAGGCAGTGGAGACACTTTTATATAACTCTTTATCACTGCTAGATCCCCCCCAACATTTAACAAAGGGTTTCATCTCTCCCAACACCTTCGCCTCCCC